>NZ_JBHZPY010000006.1:0-235132 GCF_042787235.1 Flavobacterium zhoui | reverse complement strand
AAGAATTTTAGCAAAAATAACAGCATTAACATTGGTTCAATATATCAATAAATTTATCTTTGATAGACCAATAAATAATATCAAAAATCAAATCATTTAATTACACCCAACGGGTTATAATGTATACTTTAGAAGAAACGAAAATTACAGTTCTTCTAAATTCGAGGTATTTTCCGGCAAAGCAGATTTAATGTTTTGCTGCAAAAACTTCCCAAACAGTTGAATAGTTTTGGTGTTGATTTCCTCGTAAGGCAATCGGTCTTTACTTTGGTAAAACAACATGAAAGCATGCGGTTGATTCAAGTTGTCTATCAATAAATGTTTGTTGAGGCGGTAGGTTTCGCGCAGCACACGTTTGAAATAATTTCGGTCTACCGCTTTTTTAAAATATTTTTTGGATACTGAAACTCCCATCTTGATTTTTTGACCTTTCCCTAAATTTCCTGAATAATAAACTAACCGCAGTGGATATTTAGATACAGATTTCCCTTCAGAAAATAATAATCCAATGGTAATTTTACTTTTTAGCTTTTCGTTTTTTGGATAAGTGAAGTTCATTTTAGGAGAAAAAAGACATGGATTTTAGCTAGCAAAGTTACAATTAAACCATCAGTCTATATATTGTTTGGGATTTAAAATCGGGCTAAAAATATATTTCTTACTTTTGTGGCTAATTTATTAAGCATGCAAAAATTAATTTCGTATCCCATTTCTATAATTTATTATTTATGTTTTGGTCTTACTTTGGTTATTTTTCATCCCATTCAATGGTTTTGTCTTACCGTTTTTGGTTATCAGGCGCATAAAAAAAGTGTTGATTACATGAATTTTTTTTTGGTCAGATGTACCAATCTTTTAGGAACCACCTATAAATTTGAAAACATAGAAGATATTCCTAAAAATGTTCCTTTAATATTTGTTTCTAATCATCAAAGTCTCTACGATATTGTTGCGATAATTTGGTATTTACGCCGTTTTCATTGTAAATTTGTCAGTAAAAAAGAATTAGGAAAAGGAATTCCCAGCGTTTCTTATAATTTGCGACATGGAGGTTCTGTGCTAATCGATCGTAAAGATCCTAAACAAGCCATTCCGGCCATTAAAGAATTATCTAAATATATAGAAAAACACAAACGTTCTGCCGTTATTTTCCCGGAAGGGACGCGAAGTAAAACTGGGAATCCAAAGGTATTTTCTCAAAGCGGATTGAAAATATTATGTAAATATGCGCCATCGGCCTATGTGGTTCCAGTAACGATAAACAATTCGTGGAAAATCGTAAAATACGGATTTTTCCCCTTAGGTTTAGGAAATCACCTTACCTTTGTAATACATAAACCATTAGCTGTAAAAGATTATAGTTTTGAAGAGCTATTGGAAAAAACAGAAAGAACTGTTGTTCAAGGAATAAAAATTTAATTTATTATATAATGTCAATAAAAAACATTCGATTAGAAGTAATGCAGTTTTTGGAAAAAAACGTGGATAGCTTTGTTGATCAGTACCTAATCCCAGTAGAGAAAATATGGCAACCTTCTGATTTTTTGCCTAATTCTGAAAGTGATACCTTTTTTGATGAGGTTAAAGAATTACGTGAAATTGCAAAAGAATTACCGTACGATTTCTGGGTGACTTTAGTGGGTGATACCATTACCGAAGAAGCTTTGCCAACCTACGAATCCTGGTTAATGGATGTAGACGGGATTGATAACGTGGAGAGAAATGGATGGTCTAAATGGATCAGACAATGGACCGGAGAGGAAAACCGACACGGTGATTTGCTTAATAAATACTTGTATTTGTCTGGTCGTGTAAACATGCGTGAAATCGAAATGACGACGCAACACCTTATAAATGATGGTTTTGATATTGGTACCGGAAGAGACCCATATAAAAACTTTGTTTACACCAGTTTTCAAGAATTAGCAACGTATGTTTCTCATAACAGAGTGGCACAAATGGCTAAAAAATATGGGGATAACAAATTGTCTAAAATGTGTAAAATGATTGCTGGTGACGAAATGCGCCATCATCATGCATACAGCGAATTTGTGAACAGGATATTTCAAGTAGACCCTAGCGAAATGATGCTTGCTTTTCAATATATGATGAAAGCAAAAATCGTTATGCCAGCGCATTTCTTGAGAGAATCAGGGCAAAAGATCAGCACAGCTTTTGAGCAGTTTTCTGATTCTGCGCAGCGAATTGGTGTTTATACAGCAGCGGATTACGTAGATATCATGCAAAAATTAATTGACAAATGGGAAATTGATAAGATTACCGGTTTGACTGATGAAGCAGAGAAAGCACGTGATTATTTGATAAAATTACCAGCAAGAATGGCGAGAATATCAGAAAGAATGGTAATACCGCAAGAATCCCACATTTTCAAATGGGTAGAGCCAGCTTTAGCACGATAGATTTCTGAGTTCGAACTAAGAATAGATAATGTTGAATTTTGGAGTTGTTTTGCTTCAGAATTCAACATTTTTGATTAATACCAATTTTACCGATGATTAAAGAAAATATAATAGACAATACCATTCTTTTTGTTAAAGAAAAATTACAAAATGCCGAAGGTGGACACGACTGGTTCCATATTGAAAGAGTGTATAAAAACGCAGTTTTAATTTCCAAAAATGAAATATGTGACCCAACAATCGTTCGTTTAGGTGCTTTGCTCCATGATATTGCAGACAGTAAATTCCATAACGGAGACGAAACAGTTGGTCCCAGAATAGCGCGAGAATTTCTGGAAGCACAAAACACGGCCGAACCAACAATAATACACGTAATAAATATCATTGAAAACATCTCGTATAAAGGCGGTAATTTCGAAAAGAAATTCTTGTCCATAGAATTAGATGTGGTTCAAGATGCAGACCGTTTAGACGCTATAGGTGCCATTGGAATTGCAAGAGCATTCAATTACGGAGGATTTAAAAATAGAACGCTGTATGATCCTAAAATCGCCCCAAACACTAAAATGTCAAAGGAAGAATACAAGAACAATGATTCTCCAACGCTGAATCATTTTTACGAAAAGTTATTGCTTTTAAAAGATAAAATGAATACGGAAACCGGAAAGCAAATTGCACAAGAAAGACATAAGTATATGCAAGGATTTTTGTCGCAGTTTTATGCGGAATGGGAAGGGGAGAAGTAAGTAAGCAGTGTTCAGTTTTTAGTATTCAGTTTGTTGACGTTGAAATAGTAATGCTCTACTTCAAAAAAATCGATTTCAGTCTTGTTACACACAAACCAGAAACTGATAACTAAATTCTGATCACTGACCACTATTTTAAATTTCAGATGTTTAATGATTGCTGATTTTTAATTCAAAAATCAGCAATCGTTAATCAAAAATCTTAAATCGAAATTCCTTTCGCTTTCATTTCCAGGATAACATCCGAAGCATTTTTAAAAGTTGGTGCTTGTTCAACAATACTTCCCACTCTTTTTTTATTGAGTTTAAAGGTGATATCATTCTCCGTTGTAAATAGTAGAGCTGTCAAAAAAGGGTTATTCATATAGGGAGCCAGTATAATAAAAGTTTCATCTATAGTGTGAAAACTTTCTACTTCTTCCGTTTTATAACGCGCCGTAATCGAAAGACTAAAAATGTCATCGTTCAACACCGGGCGAACGTAAATGTTTTTTAATTCGGTATCACCAATAGTCTTAGCTAAAGTTAATTTGGCATAAGTTCCATTTTGGATGCTTTCTTTTACCTTTTCCCAAAATTGGGCAAATACAGGTTGGTAAGACATAAGTTAAATTTTAGATAATATATTATATTTTTAAAAGTATAGTCTTTAACCTTTCGGTTGTGATTAGACGCCTTTTATTTCCCTTTAAAAGTCGCTTTTCGTTTCTCTAAAAAGGCAGTAGTTCCTTCCTTGAAATCTTCGGTTCCAAAACATTTTCCAAACGCTTTTATTTCGGTTTCATAACCGTTTTTACCTTCTTTGAAGTTGGCATTGACTGATTTGATGGCTTTGCCAATAGCGTAAGGAGAATTTTTCATTATTCTTTTCGCAATTCCTGTACAAAATTCTAAAAGTTCTGCTTGTGGCACTACATGGTTTACCAAGCCAGCTTTATAGGCGTCTTCTGCGGTAATCATTCCCGCGGTCATAATCATTTCCATCGCACGTCCTTTTCCTACTAATTGTGGCAAACGTTGTGTCCCGCCATAACCTGGAATCAATCCAAGGGAAACTTCAGGAAGTCCCATTTTGGCATTATCAGAAGCAACTCTGAAATGACACGCCATAGCTAATTCTAATCCGCCACCAAGAGCAAAACCATTGATTGCAGCGATGACAGGAGTTTTTAGATTTTCTATATAATCAAATAATTTTGCTTGTCCTTCAGCAGCTAGTTGCATTCCTTCTTCGATAGAAAAGTTGGCAAATTCTGCAATATCTGCTCCGGCAACAAAAGCTTTTTCTCCACTTCCAGTTAAAATGATTACGCGAATTTCATTGTTTTTTCCTAATGTTTTAATTGCTTTATGCAAATCAGAAATAGTCATTCCGTTCAGTGCATTCAGTTTTGTAGGACGATTAATGGTAATCGTTGCAATGTTATTTTCAGTTGCAATTAAAATATTTTCGTAATTCATAATTGTAATTTTTAAGTGTTAATTATTGGAAGTGAAACCGTAAAAGTAGTTCCTTTTCCAAATTCAGACTCAAAGGTAATCGTTCCTTTATAATTTTCGATAATGTTTTTAATAATACCAAGACCAAGACCCATTCCACTGCTTTTAGTGGTGAATTTTGGTTCAAATATACGACTGATATCTTTTGGTTGAATTCCAATCCCGTTATCTTCAACGGTTATCAAGACGTTATTTTGCTCTTTTTTCACCGTTACGATTATGGATTTGGTTTCTTGGTTTTCTGGAATGGCTTGAATCGCGTTTTTAACCAAATTTGTAATTATTCGAATGAGTTGTGTCCGATCTATTTTCGAAATAATTTCAGGAGAATCACTTTCAAAAACAATGTATTCCTCATTGAAAATATCCATTGCCAGATCTACCACATTAACGACATTTAGTGTTTCGTTTTGTTGTGCCGGCATCGAAGCAAAATTTGAAAATGCTGATGCAACGGCGCTCATCGTATCAATTTGTTGAATCAATGTCTCGGAGTAATCCTTCATCTTTTGTATTACATCGGTATCATTTGGATCAAATTTTCTTTGGAAACTTTGCACCGTCAATCGCATTGGCGTTAGCGGATTCTTGATTTCATGAGCGACTTGCTTTGCCATTTCGCGCCAAGCTTCTTCACGCTCGCTTTGCGCCAGTTTTATAGCACTTTTTTCCAGTTTATCCACCATTCCGTTGTATGCCTTTATCAACAGATTGATTTCTTTGCTACTGGCTTCTAATACGATTTTTTCGTTTTTTTGATTCAAACTGGTTTCGCTCAACTTATCAGAAATCGTTTTTAGTGATTTTGTAATATATGTCGAAAGAAAATAGGCGATTGCAAAAGCTACAATAAGCATAAAAGAATACACCTGACCCAAACGAATCAAGAAGTTGTTTAATTCATTTTCGTAGAAACTATCATCTTCCACATAAGGTAGATTCAATATTCCAAGGGTTTTGAATTTATCATCTTTTATTTGGCTATAGGACGATCGATTCTTTACTCCATTAATCGTTTTAATGTCCACATATCTTTTTTCTATGGAGGAACGAACTAATTTCAGGATGTATTTTGGAATAGGAGGCGACACTTTGTCTACAGAAAATGATTCTTTAGATGATTTCAACAGTTTTCCGTCTAAGCTGTAAATGTTAATTTCAATACTATGAATTTGTGCCAGTTCGTGAATTTTGTCTTTAAAAATCAAACCTAAATTCTCAGTTGTTAAAGGATATGTAGTGGTAGAAAGCACATAATTTATATGTTCTTTTATCGCATCTTCTTTTCGTTCTAAGCGCTCTTGATGGTATTCTTTAGCTTCGTTTTTGAATTGAATGATAGAAATAGAAGCTAACAAAATGGACGCCATGATTATCAATACAATCATGGATAGGAAAATCCTGATTCGTAAGGAAAGCATCGACATTTTAAAGTTCTTGAACATAATTAAGATTGATTTCTTTCTCGAATTCGTTTGTAAAATTTAAAACCAAGCATAATTAAAAGTGAAAAAAGAAAAATTCCAACCACACCATAAATCCAGTTCACGGCATTTTTTAAAATCACTAAAAACACCACTGCAAAAAGTATAATTGTGGCACCTTCATTCCACAAACGCATGAAATTTGTTGTGTATTTTACCTCGTCGTTTTGCAATTGCTTGAATATTTGGTGGCATTTACCATGATACAAATACAAAACAAATACAAAGCCAAGTTTTACGTGCATCCACGGCATTTTTAACCAAGCTTGTCCCAAATCTGTAAATAACAACATCCAAAATGCGAATATGCTTGCTAAAACTGCCGATGGCCAAGTGATAATATACCAGAGGCGGTACGTCATTATTTTGTATTGTTTTTGCAGGATTTCTTTTTCTGGAGATGGTTTTTGTGCCGCTTCAATTTGGTAAACGAACAAGCGAACAATGTAAAATAGTCCCGCAAACCAGGTGATGACAAAGATGAGGTGCAAAGATTTAAGGTAATTATAATATTCCATCGTTAGTTTGAATCAATTTTGTGTTTATTTCTTTTTTTAGAAAGTAGCCAGTTAATATTGTTGATAAAATATCGGCAATTGGAAAGGCTATCCATACTCCAAAAATACCTAAAAAATTTGGTAGTATCAGCACTAGCGGAATTAAGAAAAACCCTTGTTTGCTTAAAGTCAAAAGCAATGCTTTTTTTGCTTTTCCGGCGGCTTGAAAATAGGCTGCACCAATTAACTGAACAGCAATAATTGGTGACGCTGCAAAAACCCAACGCAAAGCTTCAGGGGTCTCTGCAATTACTTTTGGGTCTGTAGTAAAAACGGAAACTATAGGTTTTGCAAAAATTAGGATAACCACAAAAATAAGTGAAGCTAGAAAGGCGGCGTACTTTATCGAAAGTTGTACACTTTCTTTAACTCTTTCATAATTTTGAGCACCATAATTAAAACCGGCTATAGGCAGAAAACCTTGCGTGATTCCCAGTATTGGAAACAAAGCGAACATCAGCATTCGGCTGATGATTCCATAAACAGCAACGGAATGTTCACCGCCATAAGTGTACAAAGTATGATTTAAAATTATAGCCAAAATACTCACCACGCCTTGTCTCGAAAAAGTGACAATACTTAGTTCTGTTATTTCCTTTATAATTGGAAGTTTAAACTTAAAATGTCTTGGGCGTAGTTTTAATTCACTTTTAAAAATAAAAAACCAAAGTACAAATGCGAAACACATGAAATAGGATATTGCTGAAGCCAATGCGGACCCAAACATGCCTAAATTCATCACTTTTATAAAAAGAATGTCCAATATAATATTTACAAAAGCAGGAATAATCATAGCAACCATAGCGAATTTAGCTTTTCCTTCCGCCCTAATAATATTGTTGCCCATCATACAAAGAGCCAAAAACGGAACCGATATTATGATAGGAAAGAAAAATTCTCTTGCGGGTTTTATGATAGATCCTTTTGCCCCAAAAAGCAATAGCATTTCGTTGCTGAATAAGAGACCAAAAACAACAAAAATGGACGACAATAAGAAAGTCATCATGATTTGATTGGCAAAGGTGATTTTTGCTTTTTCATGATTATTTGCACCCAAAGCTCGTGAAAGCACAGAGCCTCCGCCCACACCAATCGCCATTCCTAAAGAGGAAATTAGAAAAGTGATAGGCAGAACAACCGTTACCGCTGCAATGGCCAAAGAGCCAATCCATTGTCCGACAAATATGGTGTCGATCAAGATGTTGACGGACATGAATAAAATCCCAATAGAAGAAGGAACTGCCTGTTTTATCAAGAGTCTTTTGATGTCCTGAGTTCCTAACTCATCGGCGGTAACAGCCATTTAAGCGTTTATTTTTTCAGAGTCAACTTTAACGGATGGAGAGGCATTCGACCAATTAGTAATCCAGCTACCTACTGTTTCACACCAATCGTCACTGTCATTCAAACATGGAATTGCTAAAAATTCCTCACCACCATGAGCTTTGAATTCGTGATTGGCTTCCATTGCTATTTCTTCCAAAGTTTCCAGGCAATCAGAAACAAAGGCAGGCGTTACAACGGCAAGTTTTTTAATTCCTTTTTCAGGCATTTTGTTTACTTCGACGTCCGTGTATGGTGTCAGCCATTTGTCTCCCGCTAAGCGAGACTGAAAGGTCTGGCTGTATTTTCCTTCTGGAATTCCCAGCAATTTTACAACTTGTTTGGTCGTTTCATAACATTGATGGCGGTAACAAAACTCATGTGCCGGCGACGGGGTGTTGCAACAAGAACCGTCAATTTTACAATGTGATTTGGTAATATCCGTTTTGCGAATGTGACGCTCCGGAATTCCGTGGTAGGAGAATAATAAATGATCGTAGTCAAAACCTACTAAATGACTTTTGATGGAATCAGCCAGGTTTTTTATATAATCTGGTTTGTTATAAAAGGCTGGAACTATCGTGAATTTCATTTCGGGAAAATGCTTTTTACGCAAGTCTTCGGCCAGTTCTAATATTGTGGTTGTAGATGCCATCGCATGTTGCGGATACAAAGGAAAAAGCATCACTTCATTTACGCCTTTATCATGCAATTCCTGTAAACCAGATAATAAAGATGGATTTCCATAACGCATCGCTAAGGAAACGGGAATGTCAACCAGTTGTTTTACTTTGGCGTGCATTCTTTTAGAGATAACCACAAGCGGAGAACCCTCGTCCCACCATATTTTTGCGTAAGCGGCAGCTGATTTTTTAGGTCTTGTTTGTAAAATTATCCCACGAACTAATAATGCACGTAACAAAAACGGAACGTCAATTACGTATTTATCCATTAAAAATTCATCTAAATACGGTTTAACGTCTTTAGGAGTCGGACTTTCTGGGGAACCAAGATTTACTAATAATACACCTTTCATGTTGTCTTTTTTTGTTAGTACAAAAGTAATTAAACTTACTTTTTTATAAATTGCGATTAACTATTTTTTATTTATTGTTTAATATAAGAAATCAATTCTTTACTGCATATTTGGGTTGATTGACATCAAATATTTTTTTGGAGTAGTGGCAAATTTCTTTTTGAATGCCGCTATAAAATGACTTCCGGTGCTGTACCCAATTTTCAATCCTACTTCGTTTACATTATAAGAACCACTGTCGAGTAATTTTCGGGCAAAATCCATTTTGTAGTCAAACAGAAAGCCATAAACGGTATCACCATAAATTTGTTTGAAACCCATTTTGAGTTTCTTTAAATTCAAACCTATTTCATCGGCTAATTCCTGTAATCCTGGCGGTTCAGCCATATTGGCAATGATGATTTCTTTGGCTTTCCTGATCTTCATTACATTATCCTCGTCTATTAAGAAAGGACATTGTTCTGCGTTTGGATCTTCAGTTCTATTGAAATATAAACTCAACAATTCGTATCCTTTTCCTTTATAATATAGGTTTTTTATCGATGGATGAAGACTGTAGTGGAACAGTTGTGACAAAACAATCGCCATAGATGGACTGATATTTCCTTCGTTATAATATTTTTTGTCCTTGTTATCAGCACTTAAAAAAGTAATATAATCCGCTTCGGTAGAGAATAAAGCATGAAATTTTTTGATGGAAATAATCACTGATATCACCCAGGAATTAGGAGCTAATTCCAGATTTAAAGGAAGTTCCTTCTGCGGATTGTATAAAAGCAATGATTTTTCTTCTTTCAATTCCAATGCATAATTTCCCTGATTAAAGATAAATTTCGCATTTCCTTTTAATCCAAAATGAAACTGAATCAATCCGCTGCTTACTTCACGCTGGGCTTGAAAGGCATCGGCGCCATCATTTTGAAAACGAATTAGGGTAAAGTCATCTTCAATTTTTATAATTTCCTGGGAACCCATAGCGATGTTTTTTTAATATGAAAATGATAATTATCAAGTTACTTTATTTAGAAACATTCTGAATAAGACGCATAAAAGTACCTGTTTCTGCTACAAAAATAAGGGTTTTTATAATAAAATAACGATTTAAAACCGAAAAATCACATAGCGATACAAAAAGTACTTCTAGCGTTACTTTTATACATATGATAGTTCTAATTTTGTTTCACTTTCTTGAAAAGTGCAAATATGGAAAACAATAACACATCAAAGCATCATTATTTTTACTCCGTTGGATTGAGCTATAAAAAAGCAGATGCTGAGATTAGAGGTAAATTTAGTTTAGATGCTACTGCAAAAACCCGTTTACTCGAACAAGCTAAGACTGAAGGAATAGAGAGCTTAATCGTAACTTCTACCTGCAACCGTACTGAAATTTACGGTTACGCGGAGCATCCATTTCAATTAATTAAATTAATTTGTGAGAATAGTCAAGGCTCTGTTGAAGAATTTCAGAAAGTAGGGTTTGTCTATAAAAACCAAGAAGCAATTAGTCATATGTTTCGTGTAGGAACTGGTTTAGACAGTCAGATTCTAGGTGATTTCGAAATTATTTCTCAAATAAAAACCAGTTTTATCCAGTCAAAATCTTTTGGTTTGGCCAATGCCTTTATGGAAAGATTGGTGAATGCAGTGATCCAAGCCAGCAAAAAGATAAAAACAGATACTGAAATTAGTTCTGGAGCCACTTCGGTTTCTTTTGCTTCGGTGCAATATATTATCAAGAATGTAGAAGACATTGGAAACAAAAATATTCTATTATTTGGTACTGGAAAAATTGGTAGAAACACCTGCGAAAATTTAGTAAAACATACTAAAAATGAGCACATCACTTTGATCAACAGAACTAAAGATAAAGCAGAAAAGTTAGCTGGGAAACTGAATTTAATTGTAAAAGATTATTCAGAACTGCATCTGGAATTGCAAAAAGCAGATGTTGTTGTTGTTGCTACCGGTGCTCAAAATCCAACTATTGACAAAGCGATTCTGAATCTGAAAAAACCATTGCTTATTTTGGATTTATCCATTCCAAAAAATGTAAATGAAGATGTTCTGGATTTAGAGGGAGTTACCCTGATTCACATGGATTATTTGTCTCAAATGACAGATGAAACTTTAGAAAACAGAAAAAAACATATTCCTGCAGCAGAAGCTATTATCGAAGAAATAAAAGAAGAATTTAATATTTGGACAAAAGGAAGAAAGTTTGCTCCAACCATTAATGCTTTGAAAGCAAAATTGAATGCGATAAAAACATCCGAATTGGATTTCCAAAGTAGAAAGATTTCAAATTTTAATGAAGAACAGGCTGAAATCATCAGTGCCAGAATTATCCAAAAAATAACAACTCACTTTGCCAATCATTTGAAAGATGATGATACTATGGTAGACGAAAGTATAGAATGGATTGAAAAAGTTTTCAAAATAGGAGCTACCACAAGATAATGAATAAAACAATACGCATAGGAACTCGAGATAGTGAACTCGCACTTTGGCAAGCCCACACTGTTGAAAAAAAACTTAACGATTTAGGTTATAAAACCGAAATTGTAGCGGTAAAATCGCAAGGAGATATCATTCTCGACAAACCACTCTACGAATTAGGAATCACAGGAATTTTCACTAAAACCCTCGATATCGCTATGATTAACGGTCAGGTCGATATTGCAGTGCATTCCATGAAAGATGTTCCTACCGCCTTGCCAATAGGAATTGTGCAGGCTGCCGTTCTGGAAAGAGCGAATACGTTGGATATTTTGGTACACAAGGGAAACCTTGATTTTCTTAATGGAGAAGGTACAATTGCCACAGGTAGTTTGCGCCGTCAGGCACAATGGCTGAACAAATACCCCAATCAAAATGTAGTTGATTTGCGTGGAAACGTCAATACGAGATTGCAGAAATTGCAGGAAAGCGATTGGAACGGAGCTGTTTTTGCGGCAGCAGGATTGGAAAGAATCAACTTGAAACCTTCTAATTATATTGATTTGGATTGGATGATTCCAGCGCCCGCTCAAGGCGCAATGGTCATTGTTGCTATGGCAAACGATGATTTTTGTAGAGATGCGGTTTCTGAATTGAATGATATTGAAACCGAGGTGTGTACGCATATTGAAAGACAATTTCTAAAAACATTAGAAGGCGGTTGTACAGCACCTATTGGGGCTTTGGCAGTATTTATTGAAGATGATATACTATTCAAAGGGGTACTTTTCTCGATAGACGGAAAGCAAAAAATTGAAATAGAAAAAACCGTTCCGTTGCAAGAATGGAAAAAATTAGGATTTATATCTGCTCAGGAAATTTTAGAAAATGGCGGAACAAAATTGATGATAGAAATTAAAAATAATTTGAAGAAATAATGAGCCAAACAAGCATTTTATCCACCAAAACATTGTCGGAAGAACAAAGGCAAGTATTTCTTGATGCTAATTTTGATCTTTTAGAACAGGATTTCATTGAAATTAAAAACAACCTTTTTGACCTTAATACAATCAACAACAACTTGATTTTTAGTAGCCAAAATGCTGTTTTAAGTTTAATAGAACAAAACGGTTGGGAAGTTTTAAAGACTAAACCTGTTTTTTGTGTAGGGATTAAAACCAAGGAATTACTAGAATTACATGGCTTTACAGTTGATGTTTATTTAGATTACGCATCTGAATTAGCCGAAATAATCACTTTGATTTATAATAAGGAAAGCTATACTTTTTTAAGCGGAAATTTGCGTAAAGAAACATTGCCAGAAGCATTAAAAAGCGCAGGAATAACTTTTAACGAAATCGAAGTTTATCAAACAACACTTGCACCTTTCAAAATATCAGACCAGGAAAACTTTGACGGAATTTTATTTTTTAGCCCATCTGCCGTTGAAAGTTATTTGACAAACAATAAAATTAAGAATGAAGTTTGTTTTTGCGTAGGCACTACTACAGCATCAGTATTAGAAACAAAGAAAATCAAAAACATAGTAATTGCCGAAACACCAACTATCGAAGAGGTGATTGAGGAAGTTATTGAATATTATAAAACGGAAAGCATCTAGCAATCTGCTAAAAATTTAAATACATGATTAAGAACGACCTATTTTTAAGAGCACTAAAAGGAGAAACTGTACAACGTCCACCAGTTTGGATGATGCGTCAAGCAGGAAGATATTTGCCGGAATTCATCGCTTTGCGTGATAAATATGATTTTTTCACCCGTTGTCAAACGCCAGAATTAGCTGCTGAAATCACCGTACAACCAATACGAAGAATTGCTCCGGATGCTGCGATTTTGTTTTCGGATATTTTGGTAATTCCACAAGCAATGGGAATTGAAGTTTTGATGAAAGAAAATTTTGGTCCGTTTTTACCAAATCCTATTCGTACGATTCAGGATGTGGAGAGAGTAATTGTTCCAGATGTAAATGAAACATTAGGGTACGTTTTTGACGCTATCAAATTGACCAAAGAAATGCTTAATGATGAGGTGCCATTAATTGGTTTCGCAGGTTCACCTTGGACAATTATGTGTTATGCAGTGGAAGGGAAAGGTTCTAAAAGTTTTGATATGGCCAAGGGATTTTGTTTCCAACATCCAGAAGCAGCTCATGTTTTATTGCAAAAAATCACTGATACCACTATTTTATACCTAAAAGAAAAAGTAAAAGCGGGAGTAAATGCCGTTCAAATTTTTGACTCTTGGGGCGGAATGTTGTCTCCAGTGGATTATCAGGAATTCTCTTGGAAATACATTAACCAAATCATTGAAGCATTGGCTGATGATGCACCGGTTATTGTTTTCGGAAAAGGATGTTGGTTTGCGCTTGGCGAAATGGGTAAAAGTAGAGCTTCGGCTCTTGGTGTTGACTGGACTTGTTCTCCAAGAAATGCAAGATACTTGTCAGGAGGGAACATCACGTTACAAGGAAATTTTGACCCGTCAAGATTGTTGTCTCCAATTCCTACCATCAAAAAAATGGTTCATGAAATGATTGACGAATTCGGAAAAGACAAATATATAGTGAATTTAGGTCACGGAATTTTACCAAATATTCCTGTGGATCACGCGAAAGCATTTATCGATGCAGTAAAAGAGTACAATCAATAAGATTTCATAGAAATGCTAAACAAAGGATTACGAGACCAGGAAAGTATTCGAATAGACAATGTGTTGAAAACATTGCTTTCCATCGTCTTTGTGCCTAAGTTTTGGGATTTTGAAGATAAAATAAACATAGAAGAGCAATTGAAAGATTTTGGATTAAATATTCAAAGTCTGATTGATTTAAATGAAGTGGATTTAATTACGCATTTGTTGCGTTGCCATTTAGATTGGAATCAATTAGAGCAATTTGCTGATTTTTTGATTGTCTTTTCAAAAGAGAAGCAGTTTAATTTTTCTGAAAAATCGATTGTCATTTATAATTATATCCAACAGGAAAGCAAAGTGTTTTCATTTGGAATCAATAGTAAAATAGCGGCTGCAAAAACAAATTTATAGATGATAACCTCCGAAAATTTCATTATTGATAAATTGAAATCTTCAGATGCCAATGAGTTGCATCTGTTCATAATTAACAATGCGGAACGATTTCGCAGGTTTTTTCCGCTTACACTTTCTTGTAACGCAACAATAGAAAAATCAGCAGAATATATTGAAATTAAAGAAAGAGAAATTCAACAAAAAGTAAATTTCACCTTTGCCATTAGAGAAACAGATTCCCAAAAAATCATAGGATTGATTATCATTAAAAAGATTGATTGGACAAAAAGAATTGGTGAACTCGCTTATTGCATCGGAAGTAATTTTGAAGGAAAAGGTCTGGTTACAAAAGCAGTTAAAGCCATTTCAGATTTTGCTTACAATGAATTAGATTTAAAAACACTTCAAATTATTGCTCATAAAACGAATTTTGGGAGTGTGAAAGTTGCTGAAAATTCTAATTTTATTTGGAAAAAAACGTTGCTAAATGAATTTACTCCCACTGATGAAGCTCCATTAGATATGGAATTATATGAACATACGAATGAAAAATAAATTCTATCAATACATACAAAACCTTCAAGACCAAATCTGTAAAGGATTAGAAGCAGTTGAAGGTCAAGCCAAATTCCGCGAAGACCTTTGGGAACGTCCGGAAGGAGGAGGCGGAAGAACCCGCGTGATGGAGAACGGAAAAGTTTTCGAAAAAGGGGGAGTAAATATTTCGGCAGTTCACGGGAAATTACCCGAAGCCATGCAAAAGATGTTCAATGTAGGTGAAGCTGATTTTTTTGCCTGCGGACTGAGTTTGGTATTGCATCCAAAAAACCCATTGGTACCGACGGTTCATGCGAACTGGCGTTATTTCGAAATGTACGATGACAACGGAAATGTAATCCAGCAATGGTTTGGTGGTGGACAGGATTTAACACCATATTATTTGTTTGAAGAAGATGCCATTCATTTTCACCAAACGTGTAAAACCGCCTGTGACAAACACAATCCGGAGTTTTATCCAAAATACAAGAAACAATGCGATGCGTATTTCTGGAATGCACACAGAAATGAAGCACGCGGAATTGGCGGATTGTTTTTCGATTATTGTAAAGCAACTGAGGCAATGACTATGGAGAACTGGTTTAATTTCGTTTCAGAAGTGGGGAATAGTTTCCTCGAAGCGTACGTTTCAATTGTAGAAAAAAGAAAAGATTTGCCTTATACGGCAGAAAATAGAACGTGGCAGGAAATCCGTCGCGGTCGTTATGTAGAATTCAATTTGGTTCATGATAAAGGCACTTTATTTGGACTAAAAACAAACGGAAGGATTGAAAGTATCCTGATGAGTTTACCGCCGCATGTGCAATGGGTATACGACCATCACGCAGAAGCGGGAAGCGAAGAAGAAAAATTAGTAAACGTATTAGAAAATCCAAGAGATTGGCTTTAGATTTATTTTAAATTCTGAATTTTAAATTTTTAAATGGGTTTAACTTTAAACTTTTAAACCTGAAACTTTAAACAAAAATATATGTTCCCATTACACAGAGGCAGAAGATTAAGAACGAACGAATCTATAAGAAGTTTAGTTCGTGAAACTAGTTTAAGTCCAGCGGACTTTATGTTTCCCATGTTTATTACAGAAGGTGAAAACGTAAAAGTAGAAATTCCTTCTATGGTTGGCATTTACCGTCGTTCGATAGATTTAACCGTCGAAGAAGTCAAAGAAATATTTGCATTGGGAATTCGTGCGGTGAATCTTTATGTAAAAGTCAGCGAAAATTTAAAAGACAATACAGGACTGGAAGCGTGGAATCCAAACGGATTGATGCAAAACGCCATTCGTGCCATCAAAGCCGCTTGTCCGGAAATGATTGTAATGCCTGATGTGGCTTTAGACCCATATTCCATCTATGGTCATGACGGAATTATTGCAAACGGTGATATAGAAAACGATTCGACGAATGATGCTTTGGTGAAAATGGCCGTTTCTCATGCGCAAGCCGGCGCCGATTTTGTAGCGCCATCGGACATGATGGACGGACGCGTATTGCGTTTGCGGGAAGGTCTGGACGCTGCCGGTTTTCATAACGTAGGTATCATGAGCTATTCGGCTAAATATGCGTCAGCTTTTTACGGACCGTTCCGTGATGCACTTGATAGCGCTCCTGTTGACGCAACTGAAATCCCAAAAGACAAGAAAACCTACCAAATGGATTATGCCAATCGAATAGAAGCGATCAAAGAAGCGTTATGGGACGTAGAAGAAGGTGCTGATATGGTCATGGTAAAACCAGGAATAGCTTATTTAGACATCGTTCGCGAAGTCAAAAATGCGGTAAATGTTCCGGTAACCGTTTATCATGTTTCGGGTGAATATGCAATGATTAAAGCCGCTGCCGAAAGAGGCTGGCTAGATCACGATAAAATTATGATGGAGCAATTAATGTGTATCAAAAGAGCAGGTGCAAGTTTGATTTCGACTTATTTTGCCAAAGAAGCTGCGATACTTTTAAATAAATAAATATGAAATCAAAGATTCACGAATACCAGAAAATAAATAATAAAAACAGGAGTAAAAAAATACTTTTTTTATTCGCCTTACTACTCCTGATTTCCTGCAAGAAAGAAGAAGCTAAAAAGGAACCTTTATATCCAACTTCGGTAGAAGAAACAACTCAAGCTCCTGAGGAACTGGGAAAGGAAATTTTTGAAGGGAAAGGAAATTGTGTTGCCTGTCATCAAGCAGATAAAAAATTAATTGGTCCAAGCCTTCAGAACATTGCGAAAATATATAAAGAAAAAAATGGTAATATCGTCGCCTTCCTGAAAGAGGATGCGGAGCCATTAGTTGATCCTAGTCAGTACGAAGTGATGAAAACTAATTTTGCACTTACCGAGGAGATGTCTGACGAGGAGTTAAAAGGATTGGAAGCGTACATTTACAGTAATTTAAAATAATTATACGGAACTTGTTTCAGTTTCTGGAGCTATTCCTGCTGTCCGTTATATCTTTTCTTGCCTCGTTAAAAAACGAGACAAGAAAAGGATGTCACTTCCATCAGGGCTAAAAAACAAAAACCATTCGTAACTGCGAATGGTTTTTTTTAGATCCATAAATTCAAGTTTTGTCAAAACTTTGTTTACTTTGTAGTTCATTTTTACTTTATGGAAACAGCTTACATCAAAACGCCTTTAGGAATCGCTACAATCATTGGGGATGAAAATGGAATTTCGGTAATTTCAGTTTCTGATGAAGGCGAAATTTCAAAAACAATTTCAACAATTTTGCAGCATGCTGTCTCGCAACTTAACGATTATTTCGAAGGAAAAAGAAGTGATTTCGATTTTAAATTAAATCCAAAAGGGACTGATTTTCAACAAAAAGTCTGGAAAGGATTACTGGAAATTCCATTCGGAAAAACGATGTCTTACATGGATTTATCTAAAAAATTAGGAGACGTCAAAGCCATTCGAGCAGTAGCATCCGCAAATGGGAAAAATCCATTATGGATTGTTGTTCCTTGTCACAGAGTCATAGGAACTGATGGTTCATTGACAGGTTATGCTGGAGGTTTGTGGCGCAAAAAATGGTTATTGGAACACGAAAATCCAACCATGCAGCAAAGTCTTTTTTAAAAATAGACTTCTTAGATTTTTAGAGGGTTAGATACATTAGATTTCTTTGATTTTTAGAAATTTAGATTGCCTTAGAGTCAAAAAAATCGATCAAGTTTACTAATTTAGTTTTTTGTATTTAATCTAAAAATCTAAGAAGTCAAAAAATCTAACAAATCTAGCTGATGATAGAAAAAATAAACCTCAATAACATTCTGTTCCTAGATATAGAAACTGTTCCGGAAGCAGAAGATTTCAATGCATTAGATTCTGAGATGAAAGATCTCTGGGAACACAAAACCCAGTACCAGCGCAAAGACGAATATACTCCCGAGGATTTTTATGACCGTGCCGGGATTTGGGCTGAGTTTGGAAAAATTGTTTGTATATCTGTGGGTTTTTTCACGATCAAAGGCGATATTCGGAATTTCAGGGTTACTTCTTTTTTTGGAGAAGAAAAGAAAATTCTCCAAGATTTCAATAATTTATTAAACACTCATTTCAACCAACCGCAACATGTTTTGTGTGGCCATAATGCTAAAGAATTTGATATTCCATTCATTGCAAGAAGAATGATTATTAACCAAATTGCTATTCCCAATAAGTTAAACCTATTTGGAAAAAAACCATGGGAAATCCCGCATTTAGATACGTTGGAACTATGGAAATTTGGGGATTATAAGCACTATACCTCTTTAAAGTTAATGTGTAAAGTACTTGGGATTCCTTCTCCAAAAGGAGATATCGATGGCAGTCAGGTGGGACATGTATTTTATGTAGATAAAGACATTGACAGGATTGTAACCTATTGTGAAAAAGATACCATTGCGGTGGCGCAGATTTTCCTTCGATTGCGAAGAGAGGATTTGTTGATTGAGGAAGAGATTATTCACGTTTAAACTGTGCAACCAGTTCAAAACCCTGATTGGGTTTATTAATAAATAATTACATTTACAAAAATTATAAATTATGGTATTGAGTAGATTTTGGTTGGTCATTTTTATTTCAGCAATTGTATTTGTAGTGTTTAGTTTGTTCTCTGGAGACAGTTATACTATTGACCACGTTTTGAATGGAAAGAAAGATGATCCAATTCTAATTTCGGAGAAATTCGCAGAACAACTTCCTGCCTATATTAAAGACAGCATCAAAAAAGCTCCGGAACAAACCATGATTATCAATCGTGATACGCTAAATGCGGATACGACTTATGTTTATAAAAACAAAACTGTAAAAATATATAGTGGTGTTCAAAAATCAGATGGTTTATTGCCCACTTGTAAAAGTACTTTACTAGAATTAATCCTTCCGCTGATGGCTTACTTGGCTTTTTTCTGTGGATTAATGGAACTTTTAATCATTTCCGGAGCTTCTGGAAAGTTGGCCAAAGCATTGAGCCCTGTTTTTGTAAAAGTGTTCCCAAGTATTCCCAAAGACCATCCGTCGATATCCTATATGACCTTAAACTTTGCTGCTAATTTTCTGGGCTTAGATTCTGCCGCAACTCCTTTTGGTCTAAAAGCCATGGAGAGTTTGCAAGAAATAAATCCAGATAAAGACAAGGCCAGTGACGCACAAATTATGTTCCTGTGTTTGCATGCTTCGGGTCTTACTTTAATCGCTACTTCTATTATAGGATATCGTGCCGCAGCTAATGCAAGCAATCCTGCGGATGTGATGTTGCCTTGTATTATCACTTCTTTTATCGGTACGATTGCAGCCTTTTTAATTGTTGGAATCAAACAAAAAATCAATTTCAAAAGCGCTTCTTTGGTGATTGTATTGATTACACTAATAGCTGCAATTGTTGGTTTATTGATGTATGTCAATCATTTGGATTTAATTGGAAAAAACTATTTCACCTCTAATCTTTCTGCTTTAATATTAATTGGAATAATTGCCTTTACCTTGATCTTTTCGTTTATTCATGAGAAAAAATTTACTGAAGCATCTACTACAGTTTTTGAAAGTTTTGTCGTGGGAGCCAATAATGGGGTGAAAACCGGAGTGACTATTTTTCCTTATGTATTGGGAATGTTGGTTGCTATTTCATTATTTAGAAACAGTGGTTTATTTGAAATTATTAGCAATTGGATTGCTCTCATTTTTTCGAATATGGGAGTAAGTAAGGAAATTACAAATGCATTACCGGTCGCTTTACTTCGTCCCTTTAGTTCTGCAGGATCAAGAGGATTTTTGATTGATTCGATGAACACTTTTGGAGCCGATTCTTTAACGGCGAGATTAAGCAGTATTTTTCAATGCAGTGCCGAAAGTACTTTTTATGTGATAGCAGTTTATTTTGGTTCTGTAAATATTAAAAATACTCGTTATGCACTAGGAACGATGCTTATAGTAGATTTGATTTGTGTAATCACAGCAATTTTTGTGGCGACTTGGTTTTTTTAAAAAACTACTATTATTTGGTTCCATATAAATTCAAAATGGTATAAATATATTTCCCAATGGATAAAAGTTTTAATGAATTTTCAATAGGTCTCTTTGCTTGGCAAATGTTTATTCTTTTAATGTTGTTTGGATTTTGTTATCTCCTTTTTTTATTGACAAAAAAGTTAAGAAGGTAATTTCATATTCTTTCTACGATGAAAAGAAACTTGTACATAGTTAAAGTTAGCTGTCATGCATTTTAATGTAGAAAGGTTAAACGGTATAAGTTAGATCAACTTAATTGTATTGTAATATACTTCGTTTCAAATCAACATAAAAAAAGCCTCACATGATTGTGAGGCTTTCTTTTGAACTTATTTAAAAAAGATTATTTCTTAATAAATGATTTAACGACAGTGTCTTGACCATTGTTTAATTCGAAGAAATAGATTCCTTTGCTTAGGTTGCTTACATTGATTTCACCACCAGAAGTTTTTCCAGTTTGAATCTGGAATCCTAGAGAATTGAAAATTTTGTATGAGCTTACTTTATTTTCTTTTACAGAAACATTCAATACTTCTGAAGTTGGATTTGGATACAATACAAATGCTTCAGTAGCTGTTGCAGTTGTTGCAGTTTTAGCAAACGCTATTTTAGCTGTTGAAACGTAAGCTGTTCCAACTCCTACTGCGTAAAATGCATTAGTCGTTGCAATCACCTCTAGAGATCCAGCGCCATATAAGTCTGTAGCAGCTTGAATTCCGTATGTTCTTGCATTTGCATAAGTAGAGCTTGACGTCATGTAAACACTTTCCATACGGTAAGTTATTTTAGCTGCTTTATCAATTCCAATCCCTGTTATGCTGTAAGAACTTCCTAGGTCATTTGTTCCTGTCTTACCTTCGGTTAAGATATAGAACCAGTGATTTAAAACACCGCTATTGTTATGAACACCACATTGATCATTGTTAGAAGTTGGTCGGCATTTAGTTTGGCTTGTCCAATTCGTTCCACCGTAAGTGTCAGGTTGTCCTTCACTTTTAGGATTACTCATAGAACGTAAAGATAAGTGTCCTGCTCTTCTTTCGATATCTTCACCAATTAACCAACGTTGTTTGTTTGGTGCTGCAAAATATTCGATACATGCTCCCCAAATATCGGAAAGCGCTTCATTCATTGCTCCAGATTCTTTTTGATATGCTAAGTTTGCAGTATTTGTACAAACAGCATGGCCTATTTCGTGTCCAGCTACATCAATTGAGGTCAAGATATCAAAACCACCAGTTCCAGAACCATCACCGTAAGTCATCACACTTCCATTCCAGTATGCATTATTGTAAGCTGAGCTATAGTGAACGTAGCTTTTTATAGCTGCTCCAGCGTTGTTGTAACTGTTTCTTCCGTGAATAAGAGAAAAGTAGTCATATGTTTTTTCAGCTCCCCAATGCGCGTCTAATGCTCCATTATCCTTGTTTACATTGTTATATTCAGCGGCAGTCCAGTTGTTGTCTACGTCAGTGAAATTAACAGCTGCAGTGTAGCTCGTTCCTTTTTTCATGTTGTAAGTCATAACTCCGCTTCCACGAGTTGCATCAGATAAAATGTATGATGCTCCGCTAAGAGAAGTTTGAATGGATTGCGTTCCGCTGTAACGTGTGTCAGCATTAGCCGCTACAAAAGCTGTTGCCAGAGTTTTATTTTCTATTTTTTTGTCAACTGATGGTTTTGATCCGTTGCTGAATTCCCCTAAATGTTTAATTGTTGCATTGTATAATAAAGTTACTCCAGTTACTGCATCAACATAGATGTCTCCACGGCTTAAAGGACTTGTCGCATAGATATCAAATTTGTAAGCTAAACGAAGTTGCTCCGTTTTTTTACCGTTGTTATCTTCATCTGTAAGCGGAAGCAATACTAATTCCCCTGCAGGTTTTTGATAGTCGTTAATTTTAGCTTCAGCTGGCGAATCCCAAAGATATTTTGAAGCTCCAATTTGTTGTAATGCACGATTAAATGCTTGTTCCTTTGATAAAGAAGGACGTGTATTAACATTGTCTAATTGATAGAACTCTCCGCTCATAGATTCAAGTTTCCCAGATTTCGAGTGAAGCGTGTAAGTTGAAAATTCCACTTTTACTCCTTGGTGAAATAATTGAAATTTTTCGTGTGAGATTCCTAATTTGTCTGTTTCTGATTTTGTTTTAGAAAAATTAGAATTGTTTTTTAAACCTAATAGTTCTACGAATGCGGTTTGAGAATCAGTAGATTTATAAGTTGATTTTTCATTAAAGGTGATTAAGGATGGTTTTCCTCTTTCATCTGTGAATTTTTGTTTCACATTTTTGTTAGCATCTTGCGCATTTGCTTCAAAGGCAAAAATAGAAACGCTAGCTAGTACTGCAATTTTTCCGAGTAGTTTTGTTGTCATTAATTTGGGGTTTTGGTTAGTTTTGATTCGTTAAATTAAAAAAATTAATTTTTCAAATTTAACAAAAAACACATACTATGTTATGAAAAACTGTTTTTATTTTTTATTTAATGCAAAATAAAAGGATTTTTTATAAATAAAGTGGCGTTAGGTCAGGTGTGTCAAGACATCCTTATATAAGAAAAGGGGTCGCCTTTTTAAGACAACCCCTTTTTCATTTAAAAAAGAGAATAATTATTTTTTGATAAATTTCTTAGTTATTCTTTTTTGACCATCGCTTACTTCTAAAAGATAAACTCCGGCGCCTAGTTTGCTGACATTGATGGCATTTTCAGAAATTTTACCTGACTCAACTTGTTGGCCTAAGTAATTGATAACTCTAAAAGAAGCACTTCTGCTGTCTGCCATTTTTACATTTAAGAATTCGTTAGCTGGGTTTGGGGACATCGTGTAATCAAAAATGTTATTTTCGTTACCCAAATCACCTGCAAAACTTGTATTAAATGCTGTGATAGCCGCACCTCCAATATTTACAGAATAGTCTTCTACTTCTCCATAAGAAAAAGTTTCACAAGCAGTTTGAGCTGCATTGTATTTCATAGAAACTCTCATTCTTGTTGCTCCTGCCAAAGCCGTTGTAGGAACTGTAAATGTCGCTGTTAGGTTAGCGCTGCTAGAAGAAGATCCAGAAACGATTTGTTCGGCAGTTTCAAAAACACCGTTTTTGTTATAGTCAATCCAGATTTTCCAATACTCAGTATATGCTGAGCCACTAAAACCTGCGCTAAATAAAATGGTATTTGAACCATAAGGTACATTTCCTGACAAAGCTGTAAAGTTTCCGTATCCTGCATTTGCACCACTTGTATTAGCAATTCCACCTAAACCAACATAGTCGATATATTCAGACGTTGCATTACTTCCTTTTGAAACGCAATACGTTACTGTAGTTCCTGATGTTGTAACATTTACTACATTACTTGCAGCAGATAAATTACCGGCAGCATCTTTTGCTTTTACAGAGAAAGTGTAAGCTGTAGCAGCAGTTAATCCTGAAACAGCATAAGTAGTTCCTGTAACTGTGGCTTTTAAAGTAGCCCCTTGATAAACATTATATCCTGTAACTGCTACATTATCAGTAGAAGCTGTCCAGGATAAGTTTGTTGTTGTTGAAGTAGTTCCTGAAGCTGCTAAACTAGCTGGTGTAGATGGCGCGACAGTATCAGCTGATCCAGCATATGCGGCACCAACCCCTACGGCATAAAATGCATTTGTAGTAGCAATTACTTCAGCAGAACCAGCTCCAAATAAGTCGACTGCTGATTGAATACCATATGTTCTTGCATTAGCATAAGTAGAACTTGCGGTCAAGTAAACGCTTTCTAAACGATAAGCTATTTTTTCGGCTGTAGCTATTGTAATCCCGGTTACATTATATGCGCTTCCGATATCATTTGTCCCTGATTTACCAATAGATAAAATATAGAACCAGTGATTTAATACTCCACTATTAGTATGTACACCCCCTGAATCTGCAGTTCCTGTATACCAATATGTACCTTTGTAGGTATCTGGTTGTCCTTCAACATTAGGATCGCTCATAGAACGTAATGACAAATGTCCTGTTCTTCTTTCGATATCTTCGCCAATTAACCAAGTTGATTTCGTTGGTGCTGCTGAAAACTCAATACAAGCTCCCCAGATATCTGAAAATCCTTCATTCATTGCACCCGACTCATTTAAGTAAGTTAAGTTGGCAGTATTGCTACA
The DNA here is from genome assembly GCF_042787235.1 of Flavobacterium zhoui. Lineage (NCBI taxonomy): Bacteria > Pseudomonadati > Bacteroidota > Flavobacteriia > Flavobacteriales > Flavobacteriaceae > Flavobacterium > Flavobacterium zhoui. The sequence goes on along the minus strand of NZ_JBHZPY010000006.1, from coordinate 210,381 downwards.
AACGGCGTGACCAATTTCGTGACCGGCAACATCTAATGCTGTCAATATGTCAAATCCACCAGTTCCGCTACCATCTCCATAGGTCATTACAGAACCGTTCCAAAAAGCATTATTATTGTCTGGATATCCAGCCGCAATTAAGTTATAATGGACATAACTTTTTATTTTTGCTCCGGCATTATCATAACTATTACGACCATGTTTAGTTGAAAAATAGTCGTATGTTTTTTCGGCGCCCCAATGTGCATCTAAAGCTCCGTTATCTTTATTTGTATTATTAAATTCCGTAGCGGTCCAGTTATTATCTACATCGGTAAAATTAGTTGTAGGATAGGTAGCTGTTCTCGCCGAATTATAGGTTTGAACTCCTAAACCACGGGTCGCATCAGATAAAATATAAGATGAACCACTTAATGTAGTTTGAATGGATTGAGTTCCACTATAACGTGTTGCAGCATTAGCAGCAACGAAAGCAACAGTGCTCGCTTTTCCTTTTGACATTTCCGCAATAGTTGCATGGCTGCCGTTGCTATATTCACCAAGATGTTTGATAATTGCATTGTAGAGTAATACCTCGCCTGTAACAGCATCAATATACACGTCGCCACGACTTAGTGGTAGTGAAGCATAAATATCAAATTTATAAGCCAAACGTAAGTTGTTGTCTTTTAACTTTGAAGTTGGACCATCTAACATAGGAAGTAAAACTAACTCTCCAGTTGGTTTTTGGTAGTTCATTGCTGTAGCATCTTCTGCTGAATCCCAAAGATATTTTTTAGCGCCAATTTGTTGCAAGGCGCGGCTGAACGCTTGTTCTTTCGATAAAACAGGTTTGGTATTTACTTTATCCAATGAATAAAAATCACCACTCATTGATGCTAATTTTCCAAATTTGGAGTGAAGTGTATAAGTAGAAAATTCTACTTTTATTCCTTCATGGTACAATTGGAATTTGTCATGCGAAAAACCTAATTTGTCTGTTTCTGATTTTGTTTTAGAGAAATTGGAGATAACCTTTAATCCTAATTGTTCTGTGAATGCTTTTTGAGAATCTGAAGATTTATAGGTAGATTTCTCATTAAAAACGATTAACGAAGGTTTCCCTCTTTCGTCAGTAATTTTTTGCTTTACGTTTTTACCTGCATCTTGTGCGTTTGCTTCTAATGCAAGAAAAGAAACGGATGCAAACAAGGCAATTTTTCCAAGTAATTTTGTTTTCATGTATTTGTGGTTTTGGTTAGTTCTGGCGACGAATTTAATAAAAAAATAACACAAAGGTCATTTTTTGTTAAATAATTCTATATTTTATTACCTATACCTATAAAATACTGAGAATTTTGTATTTGTTTAAACCGCGATTAAGGGCGTAAATTCTAAAAAATTGTAAAGCAAAAAAAATGCATCCGTTTATAGGATGCATTTTTTTAGTGTATTGAAAGTTAAAAATAGTTTGTTTTAACCAATAATCATTTCAGGAATTTCGCCTTCAATTATTAAATTTGCTTCAGTGGAAGCAATTATATGTTCTACGGTTACTCCTGGCGCACGTTCTAAAAGTTTGAATCCTTTGGGTGTTATTTCCATTACGGCTAATTCTGTAACTACCTTTTTAACACAGCCAACACCTGTTAACGGAAGTGTACATTTTTTGAGAATTTTTGACTCTCCAGCCTTGTTGACATGCATCATCGCAACGATAATATTCTCGGCGGAAGCCACTAAATCCATCGCGCCTCCCATACCTTTAACCATTTTACCGGGGATTTTCCAGTTAGCGATGTCGCCATTTTCCGAAACTTCCATCGCTCCAAGAATAGTTAAATCGACATGTTGCCCACGAATCATTCCGAAACTCATTGCAGAATCAAAGAAGCTAGCACCGGGTAGGGTTGTTATGGTTTGTTTTCCAGCATTGATAATGTCAGCGTCTTCTTCTCCTTCAAATGGGAATGCACCCATTCCCAGAACGCCATTTTCGCTTTGAAATTCAACGTCAATTCCTTCTGGAATATAATTGGCTACTAAAGTTGGAATTCCGATTCCTAGATTCACGAAATAACGGTCTTTCAATTCTTGTGCAATACGTTTTGCTATTCCTATTTTGTCTAATGCCATGATTATTCTCTTTTTCTGGTTGTACGTTGCTCGATTCTCTTTTCGTATTTCTCTCCTTGAAAAATGCGCTGTACAAAAATTCCAGGAATATGAATTTGGTTGGGGTCAAGTGTTCCTGCTTCAACTAATTCTTCTACTTCGGCAACCGTTATTTTGGCTGCACCTGACATACAAGGATTGAAGTTTCTGGCGGTTCCTTTGAAGATTAGGTTTCCTGCTGTATCTCCTTTCCATGCTTTCACAATAGCAAAATCAGCATTGAATGCATGTTCCATAATGTGCATTTTTCCATTGAATTCCCTAACTTCCTTACCGGCTGCTACTTCGGTTCCGTAACCTGCAGGGGTAAAAAAAGCAGGAATTCCAGCTTGCGCTGCACGGCAACGTTCTGCTAATGTTCCTTGTGGTATAAGGTCAACTTCTAGTTCTCCAGAAAGCATTTGGCGTTCGAATTCAGCATTTTCTCCTACATAAGAGGAAATCATTTTTTTGATTTGACGCTTTTGCAAAAGCAAACCAAGACCAAAATCATCTACACCCGCATTGTTTGAAATACAAGTAAGATTATTGGTTTCTTTTTTTACTAACTCAGTGATGCAGTTTTCTGGAATACCGCATAATCCAAAACCACCTAACATAATAGTCATGCCGTTTTCAATCCCGTGAAGTGCGTCTTGAACGTTATTTACTCTTTTGTTAATCATATGTTTTTTTTAGCCCAGATGGAAACGGCATCCTTTTTATCTTGTCTCGTTGTCAAAACGAGAAAAGATAAAAAGATATAGTGTACAGCTGGAAATAGCTCCTAATTTTTATTTTTGATGAAATTACGAGATTAATTACAATTCGAATTCGTCAGTGCTTTGTTGAATATCAGTAGTGTCTTTTACTTTTGGGGCGGAATAACAATCTACTTTTATGGATAGATTCGGAGGTCTGTTGAAATCTTCTTTAGAGACTTTAAGACCTGGATCAGCATAGCAGAGTTTCATGAAATAAGCCCAAACCGGTAATGCTGCAGTTGCTCCTTGTCCGTAAGTAATACTTTTGAATCGCGCAGAACGATCTTCGCAACCTACCCAGACACCGGTTACAAGATTAGGAACCATTCCCATAAACCAACCATCGGACTGGTTTTGAGTAGTACCTGTTTTACCTGCAATTGGATTTTTGAATTGATATGGATAACCGGTCCAACGATTATCTCCGCTACCTCCGTAGGTTGTACGCAAACGGTCTCCGGATCCGCCTTCGGTTACTCCTTCGAGTAATTTTATCACTGCGAATGCAATGTCTTTATTTAAAACATCATGTGATTCAGGAATAGGCTCGTAAATTATAGTACCACTTTTATCTTCTATTCGACTTAGAAATTGTGGTTTTGTGTACACACCTTGGTTAGCAAAAGTGCTATAAGCCGCAACCATATCTTCAACTGTGATTTCAACCGCTCCTAAAGCTATAGATGGTTGTACGGGAATATTTGACTTTACGCCTAATTTGTGTGTTAGTTCTACCACAGCTTCAGGGCCTACTTTGTCCATTAATTTTGCTGAAATTGTATTTATGGAATTAGCTAAAGCTCTTTTTAAAGTAACCATCCCTCGGTATCTGTTATCCGAATTTTTTGGTGTCCAAGATTCTGTAACATGATGACGTCCCACAGGAATTGTAAAAGGTGAATCTATAATGGAATCACAAGGAGACATATTCAATTGTTCGATAGCTGTAGCATAAACAAATGGTTTGAATGTGGAACCAACTTGTCTTGCGCCTTGTCCTACGTGGTCGTACTGAAAATATTTGTAGTTAATTCCTCCAACCCAAGCTTTGATATTTCCCGTTTGTGGTTCCATAGCCATAAGTCCAGACTGCAGAAAATGTTTGTAATAACGAATAGAATCCATGGGAGTCATGATCGTATCTCTTTCTCCTTTCCAAGAAAAAACAGTCATTTTTGTTTTTTCGTCGAAAGATTTTATAATTTCTTCATCACTTTTATCTTGTGATTTCATAACCTCCCAACGATGCGAAGATTTCATCGCTTGATTAAGAATGCGCTGCGTTTCTTTAGTAGAAATATTAACAAATGGTGCATTTTTATTTCCCTTTGATTGAATAAAAAACTCTTCTTGAAGGTTTGCCATATGAGCAGCAACAGCTTCTTCAGCATGCAATTGCATTCTTGAATCTATGGTAGTGTAGATTTTTAAACCATCTTTGTAGACATCGTAATCAGAACCATCTGGTTTTTTATTTTCTTCAGCCCATTTTTTCAGATAATCACGCAAATATTCTCTAAAATAAGTAGCGGTTCCTTCTTTATGGGTTTCTAATTTAAAATGCAAAGTGATAGGTAAACTTTGTAATTTTACTTTTTGATCTTCTGTAATGATATTTCCTTTCTCCATTTGCAAGAGCACCACATTTCTGCGATTTTTCACCCCTTCTGGATTTCTAACCGGATTATATAGTCCAGAGTTTTTAAACATTCCAACTAATATTGCTGATTCGTCAATGGATAAATCCTTAGGTTCTTTTGAAAAATAGGTTTTTGCTGCAGAACTAACCCCTACAGAATTGTTCCCAAAATCATAAACGTTACAATACATTGCAATTATCTCGTTTTTAGTGTATTGTCTTTCCAGACGAATGGCGATGATCCATTCTTTTACTTTTTGAACTATTCTAAAAGGTAAAAATTTAGAACCTTCCCCATGAAATAATTGTTTAGCAAGTTGTTGCGTTAATGTACTCGCTCCACCACTTGTTCCTAAACTTGCAATGGCTCTTAAAGTCCCTCTGCCGTCCACCCCTGAATGTTCATAAAAACGAGCGTCTTCTGTTGCCACTAAAGCTTGAACCAGATTTTGGGGTAAATCTGAATACTTTAATTGAGATCTGTTTTTTTCGAAATATTTTCCCAAGACCACTCCGTCAGAAGAGATGATTTCTGTGGCTAAATTGGAATCTGGGTTTTCTAAATCTTCAAAAGAAGGCATCGAGCCCAAAAGTCCCCATGATGCAAATAAGAAAAACAAACCAATGGCACCTAATCCGTAAAAGAAGATTTTCCAAAATTTCTTTTTGTAATAGGTTGTGTCTTTCTCTATATTTTTAGTCTGATTGTTGTTTTTTTTGACAGCCATAATACTATTTTAATCTTTTTTTTCTATTCTAAAACCCACTTCTGTAATCCCATCTAAAAGCATTACACCAGGAACTTTTCCAGTTTCCCGAACCGCCTGTTTGATATGAACTTTATATTTTCCTTTAAACTTTTCATTTTCTTTGTAAAAGAGTTTACTTTCTTTAATGTCTGAAAATCCATCGCCAAGCAGTGATCCATCCGGATTTGCCATTTGGTATTCCAAAGTGTCCACTTTTGTAAAGCCATTAGGACTTTCAATAGCAACAATTAAAAACAGATTATTGTATTTATAATTGTTGTTATCTCTCAAATTGACGAATAAATTATATCGTTTAGTTGAATCTAATTCAGGCAGATCGAAGGTTACAATACTGTCTTTATGCCAAGCACTCCCGACAGATTTGTATTCATCAAAAACTCTTTTCTTATCGCATGAAAAAAGAAGTAATGTAACCAAAAGCAATAAAGCGCTATTTTTTAGGCTCATTTTTAGTGATAATTATAGGTTTCCTTGCAATTACTGGTTTTTTGTCAGCGGTGTTTTTGTCAACAGGATTTTGTCGGTTGTTATTTGCAGGCTTATTATTGTTGTTATTTGCCACAATTAAATTTTCTCCTGCAGGTTTGCGTTTTTTAGGATGTTTTTTCTTTGCTTTTGGTTGGTCAAATCGTGTTAAACTCTCTTGACCCATAGCATTGTTGAAGTTTTTTTCTGGCTCCACGACAATTTCAATAGCAAAATCTTCCAATGATGAAACTTTGTTTTTCAACTTGTTTTCAGCAATTATTTCTTTCACCTGTTCAATCTTCAAGACATGCCAATTAGCAAAATTGTTAGTGTATGCAAACCACATTAATCCTTTGAAAATGTCTTGTTTTTGACAAATTGCATCTCCTTTTTCAGTTACCAATTTTGTTTCAAAATCAGGAAATCCTTTCAAAGCATCCATATAAGTATCTAACTCATAGTTCAGGCAGCATTTTAATTTACCGCATTGCCCAGCTAGTTTTTGTGGATTCAGAGACAATTGTTGGTAGCGGGCTGCGGAGGTGTTTACACTCCTGAAATCGGTTAGCCAAGTAGAGCAGCATAATTCTCTTCCGCAAGAACCAATTCCGCCTAAACGCGCCGCTTCCTGACGGAAACCTACTTGTTTCATCTCGATTCTGGTACTGAATTCTTTCGCAAAATCTTTAATTAAAGCACGAAAATCAATTCGATCGTTTGCCGTATAATAAAAAGTGGCTTTGGAACCGTCACCTTGAAATTCAATATCGGAAATTTTCATTTCCAGTTTTTGAGCAATCGCTAATTCACGCGCTCTAACTTTCATAGGTTCTTCTTTATCGCGAGCAGTTGACCAAATGTCAATATCTTTTTGAGATGCTTTTCTGTAGATTTTTGGAACTTCGTTGCTGGTAGGATTTACTCCTTTTTTCTTCATTTGGATTCGGACCAATTCCCCTGTCAGGGTAACAATTCCTATATCGTGACCTGGAGAAGCAACCGTGGCTACAATGTCTCCCATGCTTAAAGTCAACTTTTCAGTATTACGGTAAAACTCTTTTCTTCCGTTTTTAAAACGTACTTCAACACAGTCAAAAGGAGCTTCGCCATTAGGTAAACTCATGTTAGAAAGCCAGTCGAAAACCGTTAATTTGTTGCAGCTATCGGTGCCGCAAGTCCCATTATTTTTACAACCCTTAGGTGCACCACCATCAGAAGTTGAACAACTTGTACATGCCATAATTTTATATGTAGTGTTGCAATGATTGCAACTTAAGTTCTTAAAAAGATTAATGTGTAAAGATAGCATTTTTTAATTTTAAGTTACAATGGCTGAAAACGTCAAAAAATCATAAATTTTTAATAAAAAAACCCATTATGATTTGGTTCATAATGGGTTAATTTAACAGGATTTTGTATAAAAATATCAAGTTTCTTTTACTGTAATTATTTTCACTGGACACGCTTTTGCAGCTAATTCACAATGCTCTGCAATTGTATGATCGTGCGATTTTAACGTGAAAAAACCCTTTGCATTTTGCGAATGTATTAAAACGGATTTCCCGTCTTTTTTGGACATTTGAAACTGTATCGGTGCCATTTCCACGCAATAATTGCAGCCAATGCATTTGTCTCTTTGCAGTGTTACAATGACCATTAGGCTTCTACAATTTTATATAATTTGTCGGACATTCGGATTCTAAAAGGCAGTTTGAAAGTGCAATCATCTCCTTTTGTAGCTTTGTCCGCAACAGCATCATTGACATACATTTCTTCGATGATCATTTCTTGTGCGCCCGTACTTGGTCCAGTTACCAAAATTTTATCTCCAATTTTTATGTCGTAAGCTTCGATTTTGAATTGTCCAATTGTTGCTTTTGGAAAATAATGTGTTCCTTTTCCAACGTATACTTTCTTCTGAGTTGCCATTGATCCGGAAACATCGCTCCATTCGCCTAATTCTTGTCCGAGATAATATCCTGCCCAAAATCCGCGATTGTAAACGGTGTTTAACGCTTCCATCCAAACAGTCACTTTTTCTTTAGAAAATGTTTCTTCGTAATAACTGTCAATCGCCTCGCGATAGGTTTTGATAACCGTCGCTACATATTCCGGAGCACGTCCACGCCCTTCAATTTTTAAGACTTGAATGCCAGAATCAATAACCTGATCTAGAAAATCAATGGTGCACAAATCTTTTGGCGACATCATGTATTCGTTGTCTAATTCGATTTCAAAACCAGTTTCCTGATCAATTACCGTGTATTTTTTGCGACAGTTTTGTTTGCAGGCACCACGATTGGCGGATGAATTATTAGAATGCAAACTCAAATAACATTTTCCTGAAACCGCCATACATAAGGCACCATGACCAAAAATTTCAATTTCTACCAAGTTGCCGTTGGGTCCTTTTATGGATTCTTTTTTAATTTGTTCGGTGATGCTCTTCACTTGGCGCAAACTCAATTCCCGACTTAAAACCATCGTATCGGCAAACAAACTGTAGAATTTTATGGTTTCAATGTTGGTCAAATTCAATTGAGTTGAAATATGGACTTCCATTCCGATACCTCTCGCCATGGCAATCACTGCTTGGTCCGATGCAATCACTGCTGTAATATTAGCTTCTTTGGCTTTGTTCAATAATGTTTTTACCACCGATAAATCATGGTCATAGATTATAGTGTTTAAAGTCAAATAGGTTCTGATTTTTTTTGCTTCGCAACGACGGGCAATTTCGGGTAAATCGTCCATGGTGAAATTTACCGTTGCGCGTGCTCGCATATTCAATTGTTCTACGCCAAAGTAAACGGAATCAGCTCCGTTATCTATTCCGGCTTGAAGTGACTCAAAGTTCCCAGCGGGAGCCATAAGTTCAATTTTATTGTTTGTGGTCATGATAAATTAGTCTAAAATTTTATATAATTTATCAGACAAACGAATCCTAAAAGGCAATTTGAAAGTGCATGTGTCTCCAGAAACTGCTTTTTCGGAAGCGACTTCATTAACAAACATATTCTCAATTGTCATTTCTTGTTCGCCGGTTGTGGAACCTTTGATTAGAATTTTATCGCCAGTTTTGATTTCATTTTCTTCAATAAGAAACTGGCCAATACTTGGTTTTGGAAAGAAATGAGTTCCTTTTCCGATGTATATTTTCTTAATTTTTTGTTCTTTTTTAACTGCAGTTTTCGGTTTCTCTGCAACAAAAACGCCATGAGTTTCTTCATTGTTTTTAAAAGTCAGAACATCTGATTTTCCTTTTTTGAAAATCATATTGCCGTTTTTTATTCCTCTGCGAATAGCTTTTTGCTCTTCTTCCGGAAGATGAATCACAGCCACACATTCGGCAGAACAACAACCTTCCATAGCGGTTTTGCATTCTTCACATTGGATGAAAAGCAAATGACAGCCTTCATTCACGCAATTGGTATGCACGTCACACGGTTTGCCACACTGGTGGCATTGCGAAACGATATCGTCTGTGATTCTTTCGCCCAAGCGATGATCAAAGACAAAATTTTTTCCTATGAACTTACTTTTCAGACCTTCCGCTTTTACCTGACGGGTGTATTCAATAATCCCGCCTTCAAGTTGGTACACATTTTCAAAACCTTTGTGTTTGAAATAAGCGCTGGCTTTCTCGCATCGAATTCCTCCGGTGCAATACATCAATAGTTTTTTGTCTTTTTTGTGTTCTGCAAGTTGCTCTTCGATGATTGGTAAACTTTCACGGAACGTATCTACATCGGGTTTTATGGCTTTGGTAAAATGTCCAATTTCGCTTTCGTAATGATTTCGCATATCGACCACAATCGTGTTGGGGTCTTCGAGAAGTTCGTTGAATTCTTTGGCTTTTAAGTGAATTCCGATATTTGTAACATCAAAAGTTTCATCAACTAAACCATCAGCAACAATTTTGTCGCGCACTTTTACGGTGAGTTTCAAAAACGAGTGGTCATCCTGCTCTACAGCAATGTTCAGTCGAATACCTTTCATGAAATCATAGGCTTCAATGGAATCTTTGAACGCATAGAAATTATCAGCAGGAAGTGATAGCTGGGCGTTGATTCCCTCACTGGCTACATAAATTCTGCCCAGAACCTCTAAAGGATTCCACGCCAGAAATAATTCGTCACGAAATTGTGTTGGATTTTGAATTTGCGCATAAGCATAGAAAGACAAAGTTAACCTTTGTTTTCCGGCATCATCGATCATGATGGCTCTTTCTTCTGCGCTTAATGTGTTATACAGTTGCATGCTATAAACAGTTTTAAGTTGAGAAAATTATTTTTGCAAAAGTAGGGAAAAAGTTGCTGAGATGCAAAGTTGTGGAGGGTCTGCTTTTTTTAGCCCAGATGGAAGGGAAAATCCTATGCTTTTTAGCATAGATTGGAATGACAGTTGGATTAGCTCCAAAACAAACAGGAATTATTTTTTATAAAGGAGTGTAACATTTTTTGCTGATTTTTTATAAATGGGCAGTCTCTATCAGGATTTATGGCGCGATAATATCTTGCAATCGTATTTGAAAAGTAAATATAATTGATTAACTTTCAAGAGTGTAAGTTTATTTTTGTTAAGCTTATCATATGTTAAATCTAATACTATCAAACTATGAAAATCTCCTTTGAAAAGAAAATATTCCTAGGATTTGTCATCAATGTACTTGTTGTGATTGCATCAGGCTGGATTTTTATTTCACGACTTAGCAGCAAACGAGATAAGGCGATGGATTCGCGGTTGAATTGGATAGAGATTTTCCTCTTTTTTCTTTCGGTTGTTTTGTTAATCGTGGTTTACTTTATTATTCGGGCGCAATTACAAGCTAAGGCTATTTCTCAAAATCTTCTTTTAGAAAACAAACAACTCCTTCAATCCATAATTGATAATACCACAAATCCCATTTTTATAAAAAAAATAAATGGCGAGTATTTGCTGATTAATAAGCAATTTGAGTCCTTATTTCAGATTTCGAATGAAGAAATTATAGGTAAAACAGATGAAGATTTATTGCCTAAGAATGTGGCTGATGCCTACCGGAATTCTGATTTTGAAGTGGTCAAAGCACTTAAAGAATTAAAATCAGAAGAGACGATTGAGCAGCCGGATGGACCACATACTTATATTGCTGTGAAATTTCCTTTGTTTGATTCTAAAGGCAGGGTTTATGCTGTGGGAGGGATTTCTACCGATATTACAGATAGAAAAAAACTGGAAGAATCCTCTAAATCAGCTGATAAATTCTTTAATATGTCATTAGATATGTTGATTATTGCTTCAGCTGATAAATTTATAAAAATAAACCCTGCTGTCACTAAAATTTTAGGTTACTCTGAAGACGAGCTCTTAAGTCAGCCCTTTCTTTCTTACGTTCATCCTGATGATGTTGAAATCACTAAAAAAGAAGTTGCCAAACTTCAAACCGGCGTAGTATCACTAAAATTTGAAAATAGATATATATGTAAAGATAAATCGTTCAAATGGATACTGTGGTCCGTGTATCCGGATGTTTCAACTGGGCTGCTATATGCCGTTGGAAGGGATATTACGGATATAAAAGCAACTGAAAAATCCATAGCAGAAGCCGATAAGTTTTTTAATATGTCTTATGAATTGTTTGTAGTAGCCAAAGGAGATTACTTTATAAAAGTGAATCCGGCTTTTACAAGAATTTTAGGTTTTAGTCAAGAAGAGATGAATGATAAACCATTTCTGTCTTTTTCACATCCGGATGATCTTAAGGCATCTACTGAAGCAATTGAAAAATTAAAAAATGGGGGTACTATGATCAATTATAGAGCTAGAGCACTCTGTAAAGACGGAAATTATAAATGGTTGGAATGGTCCAGTGCAATTGATGTGCAGACAGGAATGATGTATGCCGTGGCTCGCGATGTTACTGAAAAAATACACAATGAGGAATCGTTGAAAATATCCAATATGTTTTTTAACATGGCATTCGATATCCTTACTGTGGCTAAGGATGAACATTTTATTAAAATCAATCAGGCTTTCACCAAAACACTAGGTTATAATCAAGAGGATATGAATCGATTGAAATTTATGGATTTAATTCATCCTGATGACAAGGCAACAGCTACTGAAATATTATCTAAACATTTAAAAGGCGAACCTGTTGTCAATTTTAGAACACGTTTTCTTTGTAAAGACGGGTCTTACAAATGGCTGGATTGGAATAGTAATATGGATATTCAACAAGGGGTTTTTTATTCCGTTGGGCGAGATGTTACAGAATTGGTTAAATTAGAAGAAGAAGAACAAACTGCAATCGATGAACTTTATGAAAATGAAGAAAAATTGAGACTGATAGTAGAAAATATTGGGGAAGGGGTTATTGTTGCCAATGCCGATAAAAAAATAGTGTTAGCCAATGAAATGGCCAATGAAATTTTTGGAATTGAAGAAGATGAAAAAATATCATCGCATTTGACGGACCATTTTGAATTGTATTTTCCGGATGAAAAAACTATTTTTCCTTCACAAAATTTACCTATGGAACGGGCGTTGAACGGTGAAATCACTGATGATGTTGAAGTAGTGCTTTGGAATCCAGTTGCTCAACAAAAAAAACGGGTGCTCATTAGCGGAAGACCACTAGTGGATCAAAATAACAAAGTTGTTGCTGCAGTTGTCACCATTAAAGACATTAGTAAATACAAACAACTCGAACAAGAATTAAAAGAAACAGAGTTAAAATACAGGCAGCTTATCGGATTTAGAAAAGGTGGCGAAACAGCGATTTGATTAAAAAAAATCTTAGCGCACTTTTTTAATAAGCGTTATAAATATAAAAAAACCATCCAGATAGTGGATGGTTTGAATTTAATTTTTTACTGGATTAACAGTATTCGTTGAAAGCGTCTTTTAAGTTTTCAGCGATTAATTCTGCGGGGCGACCTTCAATGTGGTGACGCTCTAACATGTGAACCAATTCACCGTCTTTGAACAAAGCGATGCTTGGTGATGATGGCGGAAAAGGAAACATAAATCCTCTGGCTGCATCTACTGCTTCTTTGTCAACACCTGCAAAAACCGTAATTAAATGAGCTGGTTTTTTAGTGTTGTCTAGGCTCATTTTTGCTCCTGGACGTGCATTTCTTGCTGCACAACCACAAACAGAATTTACTACTACAAGAGTGGTTCCTTCAGATTTTATAGCGTTTTGAACTGCGTCAGCTGTATGTAATTCTTGAAAACCTGCGTCAGTTAATTCAGCACGCATTGGTTTTACCATTTCTTCTGGATACATATCTTTTTTATTTAAAAAGTTTAACGTTTTTTGTTTATCCCGAAACTACGGGCTTGCAAAGTTACAAAGTTTACATTCAAGAATAGAAGTTGAATTATAAAGTTTTGTTATAGTTTGATTGTTATTTCATTATTTTGAAAACGGCATGAAAAACAGCTTTAATAAATAACATTTTAGGGCATTTTAGAATGACCTGAATATCTTCTTTTAATGAAGTTTCTTCGTCTAGAAATTTGAAAATTAAAGTTGGATTTCCTTTTTTGAACATGGAAGTGAAAATGGTGGAACCCAATTCATTTTTCCGATCTAAAATATCCAATAATAACAAATCATAAAACCAGAATTTAGTTTTTTTATGAAATTTTGTAAAGTCGGTTTCCCGTTGCAGAAACGCAACCAATTCAGTGGATTTTTTGTCAGAATTTTTAAAGGTGTATCCCGTGCTGGCTTTTGTCCATCCTCCGGAAGTCCCTATACTGATTACGTTTTTGGTGTTTAATTTCCAGAAAGGATAGCAGGTCATGGGGATGCTGCCTTGTTCTTTTTCGATAATTTCATAATTTGTAATACCCAGATTTTGAATGTATTTCCTGATTTCGGTTTCGTATTCCTCGGTCTTCAAATGGTTGTGCGAAAACAAAGTGTATTCCAGTAAAGCTTCAGTTCTGGAAGTAGGCAAAACATACATAAAACGGGTGTTCCCTTTTTGCTCTACCGAAAAATCCATGAAAGTAGCTTGTTCCAGATTGAAAACTGTTTGTTCACTTTTGATAAACCAACCAATAAAATGCTGCTGTAAAACAGGATATTTGGATTGATTTTCAACTTTCTGTTTGTTGTAAATGCTATTGAATAGTTTTGAACAGGAGAAACTTTCAGCAGCAGTTTGTATCAGAATTATATTTTCGGATTCTTCAATTTCGGTTACTTTCTCGTTGATGAAAGTAATGTTTTCTTGTTCCGAAATCAAATCAAATACTTGGTTGTAAAAATCCAAGCCTTTCACCATGTTGTATTGATATGGTTTTAAATCTAAATCTCTATGAAAGTCTCCATTGGCAAACAGTGCCGAATCCCATTTTTTTGAAATAGATTTTTCCCAAATCACTTCTTCTTTTCCCCAGAAACACCAGGTTCTGTCATTCGTTTTTTTAGTATCTTCGTCAATAAGTAGAATATTTTTCTCTCTGAATTTTCCTGAAAGTACCATTTTGTAAACGGTCATCAAAGCGGACAAGCCAGTTCCAGTAAAGATGTAATCGAAGTGTTTCATTGGTAAATTTGACAATTACACCAAAAATAGTCAATTTAAAAGAAATTAAAATCATATTTTAAATCGAAACGAATACCCTAGAGAAAAATAATGTTTAGGAGATGTTTTAGAGAATCCTACCCCGCTTGATATATCTAGCTGATGGTTTGGATTGAATAAATAGGTCAGTCCAGCATCGCAGCGATGGTCTGGTTTCTCAATTTGAGGTACAAAACCATAGATTTCAATATAACCTCCTATTTTTTCGGTAATAGAATAACCTGTTGTTAGTGTATAAATAAATGTGGGCTCTGCCGTTTCCCCATCCCACTCGGCACCAATATTATAACTTAAAGATTGTTTGTCAGAAAGCGTATGTTGCATAGTAAAACGAAATTCAGGAGCATAGAAGTTAGTTGCAAGCTTTTTTGATGCCATTTTAGGAATAGAGATATGTGCGATAAAAGAGGTGACTGGAATTATTCCTTTTTCTTCTAAAAGTTGAGTCTTGAAACCTATTACAACAGGATTTAAACCAGATGTTTTTTCAGAATCGGCTTTGTCAATGCTGTATTCTGTGATTAGTCGCAATTCAAAATGGTCATTAATTCCAAATCGAGTTAAAATAGTAGGAGCAACAATTTGATTAGAATTAGCCTTTGTTTTTTCATAGGAAAAGCCATTTTCTAATTGAAAATAGTTCTTAGGAACAATAAATGGACATTCTGTTTGATCAGGTCTGTCTGTTTGAATCGATGGCAAATCTTGAGAAGATGCAATGCTAGATGCCAGCAACATTATGATTAAGACTATTTTATCTTTTTTCATTTTTAAAAAATAAATATTTAGACAAAACTAAAAAATATATTTTGTTTATAAAAATTTATAGTACATTTGTTTCGAAATAAATAAGTTATGGGAAAATCTTTAGAAGAAGTTCACGGATCGGTAGTCACACAAAACAAGAAATCAGTATTCAGGAAAATATTGGCCTTTTTCGGACCGGCCTATTTAATTAGCGTTGGTTATATGGATCCCGGAAACTGGGCGACAGATATTGCGGGCGGAAGCCAGTTTGGTTATGCCTTGCTATGGGTTTTATTAATGAGTAATATGATGGCTTTGCTGCTGCAAAGTTTAAGTGCCCGACTTGGGATTGTTACCCAACGCGATTTGGCGCAAGCCTCGCGAGAAACCTATTCTCCTTTTATCAATTATATATTGTATTTCCTCGCCGAAATTGCTATAGCGGCCTGTGATCTTGCCGAAGTATTAGGAATGGCAATCGGTATCAATTTATTATTTGATATTCCGCTGATTGAAGGGGTGATTATTACGGTTTTAGACACTTTTTTATTACTGTTTTTAATCAATAAAGGCATCCGTAAAATGGAGGCATTTATTATTGTTTTAGTAGCAATAATTGGTTTTTCCTTTATTTTTGAAATGATTTTTGCACAGCCGGAAATGGGAAAGGTTATATATGGTTTGATCCCATCGATGCCTAATGAAGCGGCGCTATATATTGCGATTGGAATTATTGGGGCAACGGTTATGCCACACAATTTGTACCTGCATTCTTCACTAGTACAAACCAGAAATTTCGATAGAAGCAATGTGGGAATTAAGCAGGCTTTAAAATACAATTTCATTGATTCCGCTATCGCGTTAAATCTGGCCTTTTTTGTAAATGCAGCTATTTTAATATTGGCAGCAGCCACATTTTATAAAAATGGTATGTATGAAGTCGCTGAGATTCAGGATGCGCACCGCTTTTTAGCACCGCTTTTAGGGAGCAAATGGGCACCAATATTATTCGCCGTGGCTTTGATTGCGGCAGGACAAAGTTCGACCGTTACAGGAACATTAGCCGGTCAAATTATTATGGAAGGCTATTTGAATTTACGAATCCAACCTTGGGTTCGAAGAATAATCACCCGCTTAATTGCCATTGTTCCGGCCGTAATTGTAATTTCTATTTTTGGCGAAAGCGTCACGGGAAAATTACTGATTTTAAGTCAGGTGATTTTGAGTTTGCAATTGGGTTTTGCGATTATTCCGCTGATTCATTTTGTAAGCGACAAATCAAAAATGAAGGGATTTCACATTGGTAAGGTTACCCAAATTACTTCTTGGATTGTTGCCACGATTATTGTTTCACTAAATGCCAAACTGGTTTTTGATGAAATAAACGGATGGCTTGAAACTTCAGAAAATCCATTACTATTATGGTTTACGGTAGTTCCTTTAGCATTTGGTTTCTTGATTTTGTTGCTTTATATTGTATTCAAACCATTTATTGTCAAAACAAAAACCAGCATTCTAAACCATTCGCCGCACAATCTAAAATTGCAATTTTCTAAAACGGGAATCTACAGCAAAAAGGAAATTGCTGTTTCGGTAGATTTTTCCAACGCTGATGAAGTAGCATTAAACAACGCTTTTCAATTAGGTGGAATTGATGCGAAATACACCTTAATTCACGTGGTAGAAACTGTTGGAGCACTAGTATATGGCGAAAAAATTGATGATCATGAAACTTTAATAGACGAAAAATTATTAAACGAATACAAAAATATATTATCGGAAAAAGGATTTAAAGTGCAGACAAAACTGGGATTTGGGAAACCAAATAAAGTGATTCCTAACATCATCAATGAAGGAAATTTTGATATCTTGGTCATGGGGACGCACGGACATACTGGATTCAAGGATTTAATCTTTGGAACTACTGTTGATAAATTGAGACATAAAATTTCTATTCCATTACTTATAGTAAAAAATTAATTTTTTTTGGTCAATCTTGTTTCAAAATTAAAAGCTATTTACCTTGCCAGTTCGCTGCTTGAGGCTAAAAAAATTAGAATACCTTAATCATAAATCTAAAATCAAATGACTTTTTCAGAGGAAAACTATCTTAAAACTATATATCATTTAACTATTATTTCGGATTCAGAAATAAGCACCAATGCGATTGCCGAAAAAATGGAAACCAAAGCATCGTCAGTTACTGATATGCTTAAGAAATTAGCCGAAAAAGACTTAGTTAATTATAAAAAATACCAAGGTGTTTCCTTAACTGAAAAGGGGAAATTATCTGCAAAAATGATTGTTAGGAAACATCGTCTTTGGGAAGTTTTTCTGGTCGAAAAACTTGATTTTTCTTGGGATGAGGTGCATGATATCGCAGAAGAATTGGAACACATAAAATCCGAAAAACTCATCAATAAACTCGATGATTTTCTGGGAAACCCAACAGAAGATCCACATGGTGATCCCATTCCGGATGTGAACGGACGAATCATAAAAATTGAAAAGCAACTGCTTTCTGAATTACATGAAAATCAAATAGGAATATGCGTTGGCGTAAAAGACACTTCGTCAGAATTTCTTAAATATCTAGATAAACAAGGAATTGCATTGGGCTCTAAAATTGAAATCATAGCTAAGGAAAGTTTCGACCTTTCAGTAAAAATAAAAGTAGATACTAATGATTTGACGATTTCAAATAAAATTGCCAGTAATCTTTTTGTGAAGTTGAATTAGGAAATTTGGCTTTATCTTTGAAAGAACTAAATTAAAAACATCAATGAAAAAGTTATTACTGTTATTTCTAATCGTCTTTAATTCTCTTGCATTTGCACAAAACACGCCAAAGGAAACTATTAAATATGTAAAAATCACCCAAAAGAAATGTCTTAAAAAAAGTGGCTATCAAATTGTTGTGAAAGAATTAGTGAGTGATTCCCGTTGTCCGGAGGGAGTAACCTGTGTTTGGGCTGGTGAGGCTTCGGCCATTGTATCTGTCTATAAAGATTCAAAATTAGTTGAGGATAACACGATTGTCTTTTCGATGAAAAATATAGAGGAAAATAAACAGTGGTTTTCTAAATATCTTCCCGTAAAGCAGCGAAAAATAAAAACTGTGGGTGTTTTTCCTTATCCGAAGCAAGGCGTAGTGGTTAATAAAAAGGACTATTATATTAAAATTGGGTATATAAAGTAAGTCTGTTTTTATCCCTTTTTAAAACCAATTAATTTTCGGTATTTCTGCTCGCTTTCTTCAAGAGCTACTTCCAGTTCTTTGTAATAGGTGATGTCTTTTATATTAGCAACGGCTGCGATAACATAATTGTTTTCATCGATTATTGGTCTGCCACTGATGACAACCCGTTTTTTAGTTTTAGTTTCTGAATCTTCAATTATTATTTCAACATCATCAGTTGACTCTCCTTTTAAAGCTTTGTCCAGAGGCAGATTTTGGGCAGGGAAAACGGTTTTTTCGTCAGGATAATATAAATTATATTTAGTTGACCAATCCAGAGTAGTGGGGGCTGAGGAGTCTTGTTTAATCCCTATAATTTCTTCCGCCATATGATTGGATAAAACAATTCTTTTTTGGCTGTCAGTAACAATAATGCCCTCACCAATATTCTCTAATATCAATTTCAATTTTAATTCGTTAAGACGCACTAATTTATCGGCCTCTATTTTCTCGTCTTCGAGTTTTTTGCTTATTGAAATGTCTTTAACAAAAGCAATGAAAATGTATTTGCCTAAAATGGTAGCTTGTGATACGGTCAGCTCAATATCAAACTCAATATTTTGTTTGTTAATTGCTGTGGTTTCAAATGTTTTATTAAGGATAGGTCCTTCGCCGGTATCTATAAAATGTTGAAGCCCTTTTAAATGATTCTCTCTATGTTGTTTTGGCATAATTAATTCATGCATTTTTTTGCCTAAGGCTTCTATAATTGTCCAGCCAAATATTTTTTCGGCTTGCGGATTCCATCTCATGATGATTCCTTCGTCATTTATTACAATCAAAGCATCTGGCGCCTCGTTAAATATAGTTTGTAATTGCCCTTCGCTTTCTTTAAGTTTTTGTTCAGCAGCTTTGCGTTCCGTAATATCTCTCAGAATAGATTTATGCCCAGTTATCCTATTTCCTTCTCTTAACTGCATCACCGTTTGTTCTACCCATTTTAGTTCTCTTGATTTGGTAAGAATGGGAAATGAAAATACAGTTTCATCTACTTTATTTTTAAATTGATTTAGATAGAACTCCGCCACACGGTCTTTCCACTCTGGAGCAACCAGCTCTGAAAAATGTTTTCCTATAAGTTCATCTTGAGTGTAACCAGTTAGTTTTTTACAGGCAGGATTAATATAGGTAAAGTAACCTTTGTAATCAGAAGTATGCACTACATCACTTATGTTTTCAACAATTTCACGATATTTTTCTTCGCTTTTACGAAGGGTTTCTATGGCTTCTGCTAGTTGGGTCGTACGCTCAGTCACTTTTTGTTCCAGTTCCTCATTTAGTTTTTTGATTTCATTTTCCGAATTTTTTCGTTCCGTGATATCATGAAAAACCGCCACAGCACCATTGATCTTGCCAGCGGAGTCTTTTAAGGGTCTGGCAGATATCACGACAAAATTGCCTTCGGTTTTTTTATAATTTTGTACAAATATTTCCATGTCATCTACGTCCTCGCCGTGTAATGCTTTAATTATAGGAAGGTCATCAGTAGCTAAAATAGTTTTAGTATCAGGCCAAAATATACCATAGGTGTCAGCCCATCTCTCTTCGGGTATATCGAGCAGTCCAATTCCAATTATTTTTTCAGAAGCAGGATTCCAAATGATGAATTTTCCATTCTCATCAGCAACGACTAATCCATCACCCATATTTTGAATAACGGATTGTAATAGTGTGTTTTGTTCATTTAACTGTTCTTTGGATTGTGCCACTTCATTATCTCTTTTCTCAATAGTGGAAAGCATGTCATTAAGTCCCAAAGAAAGAATACTGATTTCGTCTTTCCCTTCAACCACCATGCGGGTTGTATAATCATTAGTATCCTTTATCTGTTGTATGACTTTTACTAAGTTCAGCAAGGGTTTTGATATGTATTTTTTTATAATAATGGCAATTAGAAAAGCGAGTCCGATTCCGACAATTAATAAAACAACTCCCAGACTCAAAATATCCATTTTTATTTTATTCAATTCCGATAATTCAAAGCGGATGCATACTAATCCTATTGTTTTATTATCTTTTTTGATCTTGCTGTAAACAAAAAGATTTTTATTGGTAAACAAGAAGCTTTTTTGATCCATCGCGGGTACAGCAAATTGATATTTTGGGTTGGATCCCTTTTTAGCGTAGGATGCAAAGACTTTTCCTTTTTTGTCCAATATATTTGCATTTAAAAGATCATTTTGCACTTTTAGTTCCGATAGGATTTTATTTGCCGCAGCATTATCAAGAAATTCTAAAGCGGAAACACTATTAAAGCCTACCACTTGGGCAATAGCAATTGAACTGACAACTTTCCGGTCCTTGAATCCTTTAATGTCTATAAGTACAAAAGCGGTAATACATATTCCTAATACAAACGCCGAGGTAAAAACCTGCATTAGTACCAGTTTATTCTTAATCGAGATATTGCGTAGATTCATCATTTATAATGTTTTTAGTATTATTATTGGACAATAATGGCATGCTGTAATAGAAACGAACTGATGCCAATTCCGGCTTTATTTATTGCTTTTAGATTTACTTCAAATTTTAATTTATTGTCGACTATGACAAAATTCATATGCGCCCCTTTTTTTCCATTTCCATTTCGCTCTGTTACAATCAATACTGGCTTTCCTGAAAATTTAGAAAGAATGGTTTCAATTGGGATGGTACTGTTGTAAGGAACAAACAGAATGTTACAAAAGCTGATCTCGTCTAAATTTTTATATTCCTTAATCTCAATTTT
The DNA here is from genome assembly GCF_042787235.1 of Flavobacterium zhoui. Classification (NCBI taxonomy): domain Bacteria; kingdom Pseudomonadati; phylum Bacteroidota; class Flavobacteriia; order Flavobacteriales; family Flavobacteriaceae; genus Flavobacterium; species Flavobacterium zhoui. The sequence continues at coordinate 189,309 of NZ_JBHZPY010000006.1, read as the reverse complement.
TTTAGTTTTAGGGGTACCTTGTAAGGAGGCGGTAATTGGACTTTCTTCTAGAATGGCGATCTTAAAAGTTTGATTTTTGGAATACTCTTTCCAATTAACATAATCTATAAAACGATACAGAAAAGCAGCTTTTAAAGCGTATTCCTTTTCCCCGGCACTCTCTTGTGCCGCTATTGGATTTCCTACCATCATTGTGATGATTACCCCCCAAAAAAAGATGTAATTTTTAAGTGTCATGACATTTTATTTTTAACGAAGTTTCGACGTGAATTGGAAAAATTAATGCTGTTTATTTTAAAAAAGCTAATTTTAGAATTTATAATTTAATGACAAATTGAACAAAGTTCCCAGTTGGCTAAAGTGATAACCTTCATAGGTCATTTGAGAATAACGGCCATTGAATGTAATCAGGTTAAATTGTGATTTGACTTGCGCTGGATCATTTAAAATCGTTGTGCCAGCAGCATTTTCTGCCTTAAATTTCCATTGAGGTAATACGTTAAACAAATTATTGATGTTGATAGCCACTGTTAATTTATCAGTTGCAGCATAATTAATTCCTAAATCAGTAACTAGTTTTGGAGTAAATTCCGTTCTTAAATTAGAATCCAAACCTTCTTGTTTGAATGTTGTTTTTCCAAAGTAAGTGTTGTTAAGTGATAAATCATATTTTTTAATTTTATAATTGGCGCCCAAAATCCATTTTGTTTTGGGTCTCGAGGTAAACATTAGAGCATTTAGTGTTGCCCCAAAATTTGTACTGGTAACCGGTGAAATTCTTTTGTTTTCTAATGTTACGTTTCCTGATAAATTGAATCCTATTTCTGTTATTCCTAGTTTTATTGGACCGTAATTCATAACGGCGTCGACGCCAGACGTTCTGGAATTAAAGGAGTTTTCAAACCAGGCAACGCTTCCAAATTGGGTGGCTACATTGTCTCCCAAGATAATTCTGTCTTTTACTTTAATGTTGTAATAGTCTATTGTAAAATTTATGTTTTTTAAAGGTTTGGCTCCAACACCAACGGAGATATTAATTGATTTTTCTGCGTCTAATTTGGGTATTCCTAAAAGGCGTGCCTGTGCTGAAATATTATTTATCAATCCGTTAATTTGTATGCCCTGACCAGCTACAAAGGAATTTTGTGATTTTTGCGAGAAAATTTGATGTAATGTGGGTGCTCTAAAACCAGTAGAAACGGAACCTCTTAGTGTAATTTTATCTTTGTTAAATTTATATCTGGAGCTTAATTTCCAAACAGTTGCTGAGCCGAAATCACTGTAGTTTTCATAACGAATGGTACCGTTTACGAAGAAATCTTTATTGAAATCGTATGCTAAATCAAAATAACCCCCTAAATTATAGCGATTCCATTTTCCTGAATTTTCTGGTCTGTTGCCCGAAAAGGAGTCGGCACCTTCTCCATCCCATGAAGCCTTATCACCTTCAGTAATTGTAAAGGTTTCAGTTCTAACCTCAGATCCAAAACCAACGCTTATTTTGTCAGATAGTATCTTAGAAATGTCCAAGTTGCCTACAATATGTTTAAATGAAGCTCCTCCAGGTTTAAATGATATGGGACTGTTCTCCCGGTAGATATTTGTTCCGCCAGAGTCTTTTGTACCGGATCTGTTTTGGGAGTTTTCTACCGTGTAAGTTTGCGAATTACCGCCAAATGTTATGCTGGAATCAACGTTCCATCCGTTTCTAATGGATACATATCCTAAGGTGGCATTATAATCGTTCAAGTCTCCAGTAAATGTGGGATGGTATCCTTTGTAGGAGCCCACTGTGCCATCACCAAAGAAATCTTTTAAATAGGTCGGATAAACAGAGGAAATACTCCAATTTGGAATACTATTATTTTCAAATGGGTTTTTTATGGATCTCCAATAAGGCGTTCTGTAGTTCGCAAAAGAGTTTACTTTTTTGTACGCATAAGCAGCATTATAATACAGTTGGGTTTCATTGGATAAATTAAAGTTGCCATTTATCTCAAATTTTATGGCCGCTGTTTCCGGAGAACCATTGATATTGCCGCCGTCCGGTTTTTCTTTTAAAAAATCATCAACGGCTTTTCGTCCAGTGATGTTCCCTTGATTTATAGTGGAGAATTTCGCGTTATAGTCGGGAGAGCCTTTGTAATCTTCAAAAACGGTATTTATTTGATTATCATTCATTCCGGTTATATTGGTACCTCCAAGAGTATTGTCAGTGTTAACATAGCTTCGATATGTAGTTGGGTTTATTTTAACAAAATCATTAAAATCGGCTTCTGCATCTACTTTTCCGGGCCTGTTCGCTAGGTTTACTTTGGAAAAATCTAAAGTATAATTAACAAAACCTTTTTCGCCTACTGTAGATCCATTGTTCAAACTCACTCCTAGCATTTTGCCATCTCCTTCAGCCGTAATTCCTGTTCTTACTGTTGCGGATCCATTATCGGTTCCTTTTTTTAAAATAATATTTATTACGCCGGCAATGGCATCAGAGCCATATTGTGGTGACGCTCCATCACGCAGAAACTCGACGCGTTCGATAGCGTCAATTGGAATCGCAGAGATATCAGCACCAGTTTCTCCTTGACCTGGTGATGTTTGGACATAAAGTAGAGCACTCAAGTTTTTCCGTTTTCCGTTAACAAGTAGGAGGGTTCGGCTGGGTCCCATATTTCTAATTTCATAAGGGTCAAGTAACGAAGTGGCATCATTTACAGGAGTTTGAACCGTGTTGAAAGAGGGGATTTTGTATTGTAATACTTTATCAAAAGTGATTTGCCCCGTTGATGTTATTTCTGAAGATGACAATACATCAATAGGAAGGGCAGTTGTAGTGTTGCTTCTGGGCGCGGTTCTTGTACCGGTGATGATTACGTCGCTTGCACTTTGTCCGTCACCTTCAGAAAAGACAACATTTAAAGTAGATTCAGTCGTTTCGTATTTTTGTTTTGAAAAGCCAAAGTAACTAAAGACCAAAGTGGCTCCTTCTTTTACGTTAATAAGATAGGCCCCATTAATATCGCTAGAAACGTTGTTGTTAGTTCCCTTTTCAATAATATTAACTCCAGACAAAGGCATACCAGCGTTATCTATAACAAAACCACTAATCTCTTTTTGAGCAAAAAGAAATGTGACGTTTAGTGTAAATAGTAATAACGCAAACTTTTTCATGATTAGTTGATATTGGTTCATTTTTGACTTGAAATCAATTGCAACATAATAAATGTAAGAAGTATCCAATGAGCCACTTAAATAAATAATTTAGTGGAATATTGACCAATGAATGGAATAATTATAAAAAAAACAGTTTGCTTTTTTCATAATGAATAGGTATTAAATCGAGGTTTCTTATAGTTTTCTCCTTTAAATGATTAGAAGATGACAATTACCAATTTAGTTGTATTTATTTAATTGCAATTGCCACGAAGGAGTATAGCTAAAAGTCCTAAAATTATGTACAAAATGGTTGATAAATTCAAAGTCAAATCAGAGGCCATTATTTTGAAAGTTTAAAAATGGAAGTGACTGATTTTGAGTATAAAATCAACACTTTTATGCTATGTAAATTTAGTTAATTTATATCAAATAGCTTAAATAAAAGGTTAGATTTTTAGTTTTTTAGGAAAAACTTACGCGGACTTGTATTTTTAAAATCAAGCCAAGTTAATGTGGTGGTAGGTGCTTAAATTTAGAAAACACTTTTAATGACAGCCGCAATCGTCATCGCCACAATTTTTTTTAGATTTTTTCTTCAAGAAGAATTTTCTAATTAAAAAAGCTAGTGCAATTCCAAGTGCAATAAAGGCAATGATTTCTTGAATATCCATACTCGTTTATTTTAGAATTTGATAGGCAATTAATGCTACAACATAAGCAAAGCCACTCATGAAAATAAGTTGTCCTAAAGGCCATTTCCAGCTATTGGTTTCTTTTTTTGTGATGGCGAGTGTACTGGCACATTGCAATGCAAAGGCATAAAACAATAATAATGAGATTCCGGATGCAAAATTGAATATCTTTTCTCCGGTTGCCGGATTGATTTCAGCAGCCATTTTGTTTTTTATGGTAACTTCATTGTCACTTCCGCCAACACTGTATATGGTAGCTAATGTTCCCACAAATACTTCTCTGGCCGCAAATGAACTGATAATAGCAATGCCTATTTTCCAATCATAACCTAAAGGTGAAATCGCAGGCTCGATTGTTTTTCCCATTAGACCAATATAGGAGTTTTCTAATTTTTGTGAAGCAACTGCATTTTCAAATTCTGTTTTTGACAACGGTTTGTCTTTCGTTTTTTCTATAACAATTGTTTCAGCGTTATTGAAATTTCCCCCCGGACCATAAGAAGCTAAAAACCATAGAACAATTGAAATGGCCAAAATGATTTTACCTGCTCCAAAAACAAATGCCTTCGTTTTTTCAATCACATTAATTCCCACGTTCTTAAAAAGCGGTAATTTATAATTAGGCATCTCTACAACAAAATACGTTTTTCCTTTTATTTTTAGAATTTTATTTAAAATATAAGCTGAGAAAATAGCCATTCCAAAACCTAGAAGATATAACAACATCAAGGTCATTCCTTGCATATTCAAAATCCCAAAAAAACGCGTGTCTGGAATTACTAAGGCAATTATGATGGCGTAAACCGGTAATCTTGCGGAGCAGGTTGTAAAAGGTGTCACTAAAATAGTGATTAACCTTTCTTTCCAGTTTTCTATATTTCTGGTTGCCATGATTGCGGGAATCGCACAGGCTGTTCCAGAAATAAGCGGCACAACGCTTTTGCCGGACAAACCAAATTTGCGCATGATTTTATCCATAAGGAAAACTACTCTGCTCATATAGCCACTTTCTTCCAGAATGGAAATGAACATAAATAGGAAGGCAATTTGTGGTATAAATATTAAAATCCCCCCGATTCCTGGAATGATTCCCTGTGAAATTAAATTAGTTAAAACTCCGGCAGGCAATTTTTCAGCAGCAAGAGTGCTCAGCGAAGCAAAAGTACTATCGATAAAATCCATTGGTATTTTCGACCATTCGAAAATAGATTGAAAAATCACAAACAGAATCATAAAGAAAATAACGTAACCCCAAACTTTATGCGTGAGGACACGATCCAGTTTGCTACGGAAATCTTTAGCGACAGTTTCATCTATTTTCATTCCTACTTTCAGCACATCATTGATAAATTGATAGCGTTTTATGGTTTCTTTTTGTTGCAAACGTTTCAAATCCGAGTGTGATTTGGTAAACGAACTTCTAATTTCATTCCGATCTAAATTCAGAAAATTTACATCCTGTGTAATTACCAACCACAATTTATATAATAATTGATTCGGGAATGTTTTGCGTAACGTATTGAAATATTCAGGATCAATACCGGATGCATTCAAACAAGGTTCTGTGGAGATTGTTTTGTAAGTGACAATCAATTTTTTTAACTCATCAATCCCAAAACCTTTTCGGGAACTAATCAATGCAATCTTGGTTTTTAGGTGTTCTTCAAGATAAGGAATGTCGAGTGTTATTCCTTTGTATTCCATTCTATCAGCCATGTTTATGACTAAGATAGTTGGGATTTCTAAATCTTTTATTTGGGTGAAAAGCAATAAATTGCGTTTCAAATTTTCTACATCGGTAACCACAAGGGCTACGTCTGGATATAATTTGTCGTTTTTATTCAGTAGTAATTCGATAACAACATTCTCGTCAATGGAACTTGCATTCAAACTATATGTTCCTGGTAAATCCAGAATATTAGCTTTGACATTGTTGGGCAACTTACAAAATCCCATCTTTTTTTCAACGGTGATTCCAGGATAATTACCCACTTGTTGGTTTAAACCGGTCAATTGATTAAAAACAGAAGTTTTCCCTACATTCGGGTTTCCTATTAAAGCTACGTTAATGTTGCGATTGCTTACCATAAGTTGGTTTTGATTATTTCAACTTCGATTTCTCTCGCCGTTTCCACGCGTATCGCGACATGGGAACCATTATTGATGTTCAAATACAGAGGATCCCCAAAAGGAGCAATTTGAAGTAATTCGACCATGTTTCCTGGTAAACAACCCATTTCTAATAGCTTCAATGGAACGGTGTCAATATCAAAATCTTTGATAATAGCTTTTTCGCCTTTTTTGAGAGAATGTATCGTAGTTCGCAAATCTTATTTAGATTGAATTAAGATTGCAAAAGTACATATTATAATGCCAAAACAAATGATAATTATCATTTTTGTACCTTTTTTGGGTAAATTAAAGCTACTATTTTGCAGCTTCTTATTGAATCGATAGTGTAATAAAATTATTGTAATCTAAATTTTTAATTGTCTTTTATTCTGTGCACAAAAAATTAATATCTTCTATTAAACGTTTCATGTCTTCTTTTTTTGTACCGTCATAAAAACCTCGTACTCTTCTTTTGGTGTCAACCAAGACAAAATTTTCGGTATGAACCATATCATACAATTGCTCCGGTTTTCCTAATTTGACAGCCAAGTAGGATTTTCTAGCCATTGTATAAATTGCTTTCTTGTCACCGGTAACCAAGTTCCATTTGCTGTCAACAACTCCATTTTTTAGAGCATAGGCTTTCAAAGCAGGAACGCTGTCCGTTTCTGGAAAAACGGTATGTGACAACAACATTACCTTAGGGTTATTTATGATTGCTTTTTGAACTTCGGCTAAATTAGTCGTCATCTTTGGGCATATTGAACCACAAGTTGTGAAGAAAAAATCAGCAACATAAACTTTTCCTTCATAATCTTTCTGAGTAATAGTTTTTCCATTTTGATTTACAAAAGAAAAATCAGCAATCGTGTGGTACTTGCTTATATATTGAACGGTACTGTCTACCAGTTCAGGATTTACATCTGCAGGATTAAAAATAGGTAGTGATTTGCTTGGTTTAAGCGCTACGTAGAACAAGTAAATCGTTATGATAGAAAAGACTAATAAAACACCAAGGAACTTTCGGTATTTATATAAAATAGATTTCATAAGAGTAATTTGGTGCAAAAATACGAAAAGGTAATTTTAAAAAAGAATCTCTTTTAATTTTATCAAATTTGAATATCAAAAAAATTAAAAACAGCGGTTTTTAATACAAATACTAGTGCTTTACTTTATCATTTTTAAAATTTAACTACTAAATTGCAAAATAGTTGCCTTCCATGCTGTAAAAATTGTTTTGGGCCACCTATTCTTATATTAGGTTGGTAAATTGTTGAATCAAACACATTCGTAACAAGTAATTGAGTAGTAATTTCGGCATCGTATACTTTTATTTTTACATAAGAAAATGTCACATCAACCTTAGTAAAATCGGGGATGGTAATTATTTGTGTAATATCCTTATTGCCATGTTTTGCGTGAATTTGAGAATAATAATTGATTCTTGAATTGATTGTAAAGTTATCAGTTGCAGTAAAAGTTACACCTGCTGTTATTCTATGGGGATAAACACCAAGATTTACGGTACTGACACCTGCGTAGTCATCAGCATCTTTTTTGACATAGGAATAACCAATTTCAGTTCTAATGTTCCCTGTTTTATAAAACAGTTGACTTTCAATACCAAATACATTTATTACATTATCTGAATTTATGAACCCTCCGGTTTCGGTAGGTTCAATAAAATTTGTTGCTATATTCTTGTAGGCAACAATATTTGCTAATAAATTACTCGTAAATGATTGATTAATTCCAACTTCAAAAGTATTCATACGTGCCGGATCAAGTTCATTTACCACATTTTTTGCTGATGAAGCACCGAGTTCAAAAATATTAGGTTCCCGGAAAGCTTGTCCAAAAAGAAATCGTATCGAAGTTTTTTTAAATGGTGTGTAAACCAGCCCACTGCGAAAGGTAAGAATGGATTTATAGATATTATGATAATCAAATCTTCCGCCTAGTGTGACATATAATTTATCAAATAGTGTTTTTTGCAATTGTAAAAACAGTGAATTTTTATACTGTCTAAAAAATGGTTTGCGCATTCTATTTTCGATAGCGCGTGTTTCATCAAAACTAGGATTTAATTTATCTGTTGAAAGAGATAAACCTAATAAATCAAACATATCAAAAGTATACCCACCGATAATAGATAAGGTTTGACTTGGAGCATAATCTAATTGAATACTTCCTTTATATCGTTTGGAACCTGAACTCGATTGCTGTGAATAGACCATCAAAAAATTGTCTTTAATTTCTTGATCCGTAAGGGGCGAGTCTGGATTATGCCCATTTTTCACAAGAGTGTCGTATATAGCATTGTCGAAAGTGTAGTTTACGCCCCAGAATCTTTCTTTATAAAATTGAAGTTCTGCGTTAATTTTAAGTTTGGCACTAATTTCTTTTTCTATACCGGCATAATACAAGGCTAATTGACGGTAATCACTTTGATTAATGTAATCTAACGAAATATTTTCAAGCCCTTTACTGCCTTTAAGCTCATAACCCTCTATTCCCACATAAAGACCTTTGTAAGAAATTTTTGCCGCATACGGAAGAGACCAGCTATTTTGCTTAAATTCTTGGTTTATGGGAAACGCTTTAGACGGAACGCCTTGTCTGAAATTTACGGTGTCTTTTACAAAACCTTTATAATCCCAAAGATTGCTGCGGAAATATCTAAAGCTCCCACTAATACGAAAATCATTTATATTTTTTCCGAAAACGATGCTTTGTGCTTGAGTTCCTTGTGTTCCAAATTCAGTACGATACTGTATTTCATTAAAATCAGAGGAATCATTTTTTGTGATGATATTGATAACACCAACCAAAGCATTTGCACCATAAAGTGCGGAAGCGGGGCCTTGTAGAATTTCAACCTGTTTTATATTATGTGTTGCAAATTGTGTTGAAATAAATGTTTCGGAAGCAAATAAATTTTGCATTTCCCGTCCATTTACCAACAATAGCGTTTGCGAAAAATTACTTAAAAAACCACGTTGTCCGCCAAAAGTAAAATGGTCGGTTCTTATAGCTACGACACCTGGAACGTTTTCCAATAAATTTGTTAAATCAGTGTAGCCGTTTTCAATAATATCTTTTTCAGTGACAACATAAATTGTTGCAGGTGCGATTTTTTGATTTTCTGGCTTTTTAGAAGCAGTTACAACTTCAACATTCATTAGTTCTTCGAGCGAGAGTTCAAAAAAATCAACGCTGGCAATCAGAGTTATGTTTAAGTTTGTTATATCTTTTTTGATTTCAACTACTTGAACTTTGAAATTTTCTTTTGTTAATTCAAGTGTTGCTGCAACTTCCGGTACTTCAATTGAGTACCGTCCTTCCTCATCTGTAAAAGTTTTCAGGGCTGTATTTTTCACACTAATTTCTACACTGTCAATAGGTCTGTTTGTTTCGTCTGTTATTACGCCAGTTACTATTTGTTGTGCAAAAACTATATTTACTGTGAGAACCAATATAATAAATAAAGATTTTTTCATAATTTCTTTTTTTATTACTAATTGATAGTGTGTAGGAGATAAAAATGTCTATTCAGGTAGGACTAAGAAATTTTAATCAATTCCATAAAATATTTTTTCTGTTTCCTTATTAATAGCCATTGACTTTGTTTCATCGCTATTTTTTGAATTCAACTACCTTGAAAAACAGTTTTATCGTAATTATAATTTTGTTTTGACAGCATGCCGATAAAATGTGTAATAATGAAGTTAGTCTTGTAAAGTAGCACATTCTTGTTGATTTCGGTAGCTGCTTTTTCATTAAAGAAAACCAAATATAATTTAGTGCAACAGCATGTATTTTTGTAATACTGTAACTAAGTCTTTGGTTGGAGACCAATATTTAAATTTTTCTATTCGTGTTCCTGCTTTTATTGATGGAAGTGCCGTACGATTTTATTATCGAATTTATTTTGCAAGTCACAATCACCAAAAGTTAGACACCATCTTGCTGTTTCAAACCTACGACCAAATCCATTTTTTTAAAGAAAAAATGAGCGGACTTTCATTCCAGTCTTTTTTATGGGTTTTGCTGGTGTAAGCTTTTTTGCGTTTTGGCATATTAAAGTTAGTGATTATTTGTTTTGCATCGCTATTTTTCTGATAAAATAGATGAAAAATTAGTAAAAAAATGATATCTCGATTAAAAACGAAGTGTAGAGTTTCAAAAGTTGAAAACACGACAGTCAAGCGATTTGATTTAAAATACGAAAAGGAGTTCTTAATTACGACTATTGAACAAAATGTAGTTTCAGTGCGAAATTTAACAAAAATTAAAAAAATTATCAATAAGTTTGTATATACGTCTAAACCATTATATAAAATGAAAAAACAGTTTAACAAACAATTTCTTTTTGTGATTCCTGTAATATTTGGACTCACGGTAAGTCAGGCTCAGAATGTTCCTGCGCAAACGAATCCAGGAATTGATATTTCGAATATGGATAAAAAAATCAAATCAAGCGATAATTTTTTCCGATTCGTAAACGGGGCTTGGCTTGATAAAACAGACATTCCAAGTGACAGAACTTCATGGGGGAGTTTTAATGAATTGCTTAAAAAAACAGATAAGGATGCGTTGGCAATCTTGAAGGAAGCTTCAAAAAATCCGATGTACAAATCAAATACGGATCAAGGGAAAGCCATTAATCTTTTCAAATCGGTTTTGGATACCGTAACAAGAGATAAAAAAGGAATTGAACCGTTAAAAAAATATTTGGCAAAAATTGATGCGGTAAAAAATATTCAAGATCTACAAAAATTATTGGTTGAAATGGAACCAGTCGGTGGGATTGGCTTTTTTGGAATTGGAGTTGGTGCCGATGAAAAAAATAGTAAAAAGAATTCTGTAAGTCTGGGAGTAGGCAGATTAGGCTTGCCGGATAAAGATTATTATTCTTCAGAGGATAAGGATTCTAAGGAAAAAAGAGATAAATACGTACTTCACGTAGAGAGAATGCTGCAGTTTATTGGTGAAAGCCCTGCAAAAGCGAAGGCAAGTGCGATTAAAATTTTAGCGTTAGAAACAGCAATGTCTAAACCAAGACTGGATCGAGTAGAACGTAGAGATGACAGATTGCAATACAATCCGATGACTATTGCCGATTTACAGAAAATGACTCCGGCAATCAACTGGAAAAATTATTTTACAGGTATCGGTTTTGCAAAATTAGATACGGTAATCGTTAGCCAACCAAGGTACATGAAAGCGCTGCAAACTGTTTTTAAAGAAAACAAGGTAGCGGACTGGAAAGAATATTTAAAGTGGTCCTTACTTAATAAAGCCAGTGGTCAATTGTCAACTAAAATAGAAGTCGCTAATTTTGATTTTTATGGAAAAACATTGACAGGCGCAATCAAACAGAGACCTCGTGAAGACAGAGCTTTGCAAACCGTTAATAGCACTATTGGGGAAGCCTTAGGGAAACTATACGTTGCAAAAATGTTTCCCGCTGAAGCAAAAGCAAAAGCAGAGAAAATGATCAAAAATGTGGTTTTAGCCTACCAAAACAGAATCAACAATTTAACTTGGATGTCTGAAGCAACTAAAGTTAAAGCAGTTGAGAAATTAAATAAGATTACCATCAAAATTGGGTATCCAGACAAATGGAAAGATTATTCTGCTTTGAAAATTGTAAGTACGCAAGAGGGAGGAAGTTTTTTTGAAAATGTGCAAAATCTTTCTCGTTGGAATTTTCAAGAATCGCTAGATAAACTTAAAAAACCAGTTGATAAAACGGAGTGGGGAATGTCACCACAAACAGTAAATGCCTATTACAATCCTTCTTATAATGAGATTGTGTTTCCTGCAGCTATCTTACAACCGCCTTTTTATAATTACCAAGCGGATGAAGCAGTTAATTATGGTGGAATTGGAGCGGTAATAGGACACGAAATTTCTCATGGATTTGATGATTCCGGTGCTAGATATAATGCGGAGGGAAATCTTGTAGACTGGTGGACAGCCGAGGATTTAAAACAATTTACTGCACTTGGGACAGCTTTAGCTGATCAATATAGCGCTCTGGAGCCATTGCCTGGAATTCATGTGGACGGTAAATTTACTTTGGGTGAAAACATAGGTGATTTAGGTGGAGTAAATGCTGCTTTTGATGGATTGCAGATGTATTTAAAAGAAAATGGAAATCCAGGATTAATCGATGGTTTCACTCCTGAACAGCGTTTCTTTATTTCATGGACAACTGTTTGGCGTACAAAAATGCGTGATGAGGCTTTAAAAAGCCAAGTAAAAACAGACCCACATTCTCCGGGAATGTATCGTGCTTATGTGCCAATTCAAAATCTGGATGAATTTTATAAAGCTTTTGGAATTCAAAAAGGCGACGGAATGTATGTTGAACCAAGTAACCGAGTGAAAATTTGGTAATTGATATTATTTTGAAAGAAAAATCCAATTTGCACAACAAGGCATAAAATCGATTTATCTCCTATTATAAATTAAAAATTGTATTAGGAGATTACCCTAATAATTAATTAACTATTAAAAATGAAAAAAAACACGAATAAGCATTTCCTTTTTGTAATTCCCGCAATTTTAGGTTTTACAATTAGTCAGGCACAGAACACCCCGGTAACTAAAGAGCCAGGAATTAACGTTAATTACATGGATAAAAGTGTAAAACCAAACAATGATTTCTTTCGCTATGTGAATGGAACTTGGTTGAACAATACGGAGATTCCAAGTGACAGAACAAGGTGGGGAAGTTTTGATGAATTACGCCAAAAGACAGATAATGATGCGTTGGCAATTTTAAAAGAGGCAGCAACAAATCCAGTGTATAAATCTAATACGGATCAAGGTAAAGCAATCAATTTGTACAAAACCATCTTAGATACTGTTGGAAGAAATAAATTAGGTATAAATCCATTAAAACCTTATTTAAAAAAGATAAATGCAGTAAAAAACACTAAAGACTTAGAAGCATTATTAATCGAAATGGAACCTATCGGTGGTATTGGATTTATGGGTGCCAGTGTTGGAACGGACGCAAAGAACAGTAATAGAAACGTAATTAATTTAGGCCCTGGAGGCGTAGGCTTACCAGACAGAGATTATTATGTTTCTGATGATGCCGATTCAAAGGAGAAACGTGCAAAATATGTATTACACGTTGCTAAAATGTTGCAATATCTTGGCGATAAACCAGCCGTTGCAAAAACGAATGCGGAAAAAATTCTAGCGCTTGAAATTGCAATGTCTAAACCAAGGATGGACAGAGTAGAAAGACGAGACCGTCGTAAGTCCTATAATCCAATGAGCATTAAGGATCTTCAGAAATTAACTCCATCTTTCGACTGGAAAACTTATTTCACAAAAATCGGATTGGCAAAAGTAGATACCGTAATCGTTTCTCAACCGAAATATATGGTGGCTTTAGAAACTATTTTTAAGGAAAATAAAGTAGAAGATTGGAAAGCATACATGCGTTGGAGTTTATTGAATAGGGCTTCTAGCCAATTATCAACTGCGATTGAAAATGCAAACTGGGAGTTTTACGGAAGAACTTTAACAGGTGCAATAAGTCAACGACCACGTGACGAAAGAGCGCTTCAAACGATCAATGTAGCAGTAGGAGAAGCTTTAGGAAAATTATATGTAGAGAAAAAATTTCCAGCTGAAGCTAAAGTCAAAGCAGAAAAAATGATTAAAAACATATTTTTAGCTTTCGAGAACCGTATCAATAATTTGTCATGGATGTCAGCGGAAACAAAGATTAGTGCGCTTGCTAAATTGCATAAATCAAGAATAAAAATTGGATATCCTGATAAATGGAAAGATTACTCAGCCTTGACAATTAAAAGTCCACAAGAAGGCGGAACGTATTTTGACAATGCAAAAAACATGGCAAAATGGCGTTTTGATGAAAACATAGCCGAATTGAACAAGCCAGTTGATAAAGAAAAATGGGGGATGTCACCACAAACTGTAAATGCATATTACAATGCATCTAATAATGAAATTGTATTTCCAGCCGCTATTTTACAGCCGCCTTTCTACAACTACCAAGCCGATGAAGCGGTAAATTATGGTGGAATTGGAGGCGTTATAGGTCATGAAATTTCACATGGTTTCGATGATTCAGGAGCGAGGTACAACGCTGATGGAAATCTAGTGGACTGGTGGACAGCAGAAGACTTGAAACAATTTTCCGCTTTAACAGGAGCGCTTGCAGCACAATATAGTGCCTTGCAGCCAATACCGGGAACATTTGTGGATGGTAAATTTACGCTTGGAGAAAATATTGGAGATTTAGGTGGAGTGAATGCGGCATATGATGGTTTGCAATTGTATCTGAAAGAAAATGGAAATCAGGGATTAATTGACGGGTACACACCAGAACAACGCTTCTTTATTTCTTGGTCTACAATTTGGCGTTCAAAAACACGTGATGAGGCATTGAAAAACCAAGTCAAAACAGACCCACATTCACCAGGAATGTATCGTGCTTATGTTCCTTTGCAAAATGTAGATACGTTCTATCAGGCTTTTAATATTCAAGCCAATGACGGAATGTATATTGCACCGGAAAAAAGGGTACGAATCTGGTAACAATTATTTTATTATAGCAAGAGGTCTCATTTGTGTAAACAGATGGGACCTTTTTTATTTGTTAGCTACTTTTTGATTCCGTCCTTTCCTTAACGAATAATTCACCATATATAATCCAAATAAGGTTACTCCACCACCTATTGCAATGGAAGCATTGAGCGTTTCTCCAAAAATAACAGCGCCTAAAATAACAGCAATAATTGGATTTATATATGCATAAATACTACTTATTTGTGCTGGTAAATGTTGCAGCGCATAAATAAAAGCAATGAAAGTAAGAACAGAGCCAAAAACAACTAAATAAGCAATTGACCACCAGGAAATGGCAGGGATAGAACTTAAGGCTACTGATGTGCCAGTGGCTCCAGTATAAGCAAAAAGCAAAATACTGGAGAGAAACATCTGTAATCCTAAACTAAAATAAGGATTAAAACTTGCCGCTTTTTTCTTAGTGTACAAAGTTCCAAAAGCCCATGTTAAGGTTGAAATAAGTGAAATAAAAATACCAAATCTAAAATCGGGTTTTATAAAATCGCTCAGATGATCGTAAAAAATTAGACAAATACCACCAAAACTCACTATTAAACCAATTACAGCTAATCTTGCCAGTCTTTCGCCTCTAAAAAAGCTTATTATAACAATCCATAAGGGTACAATAGCGCCAATGATAGCTCCTAAACCACTACTGATATACTTTACTCCCCAAGTGCTAAGTCCGTTGCTTAAAACAAAATTTAGGATACTCAGGATTATAATTGTTTTCCATTGTTTTCCTTTCGGCCAAGGAGTCTTCTTGAACAAGAAAAAGGAAATATAGAGAAAACCGCCAATAAATTGTCTGATAGCGGCGAGTTGTAAAGCAGGCATGTGTTTTACTCCTTCTTTCGAAGCAATCCAAGTGGTGCCCCAAAAAAGACTGACCCAGCATAAAGCTAATATTGGTAATCCAATCGAGTTCACTTTAGACGAAACCGCATTTTTAATTTTAGTTCTCACGTTATAAATTTGGTTTGGTAAAAGTGTAATTTAAAATAGTCTCGATCTTGTTAGTCGAAATGGTTTTTCCAACAGAAGTATTTTTATGATTAAATTTTGGTGAAACCAAATTCAAATCAGCAGCTTTTTGAGCGTAATAAGTGGAGCGGGAAGGATGAAAAGGCGTTACTGCATTGAAGGTTTCGTTCCAAGAATCGTTTTGAATAATTTTTAGAATGATGCCAATACAATCTTCCTGATGAATCAAATTTATCGGTGCATCCGGATTATCAATATTCTCACGACCAGCAAGAAATTTTACGGGATGTCGCTCCTCTCCAATTAATCCCCCAAAACGGAGCACAGTAGTTTTGAAATTATCGTTACTTTGCAAAAGCTGTTCTGCCGCAACTAGTTGTTTGCCACTTTCCGTATCTGGATTCAATGGAGATTCTTCCGTCACAATTTCATTTTGTTCTCCATAAACAGATGTCGAACTAACGAAAATAATATTTTCAACAGAGGATTTTTCTATAAATGGAATCAATGATTCTATTTTTCCGACAAAATTTTCTTTGTTGGGTCCTCTCAGTTTTGGCGGAATGTCAATGATTAAAGTATTGCTTTCCTGCAAAAAAGTTTCAATAATACCCGAAACACTTTTGTTGCCAAGCGACCCTTCGACTGGGCTCAGGATGACATTTATTAAAAAAGGATGGAGTCCGGCATTTTCTAATACTGAAATTTTTTCAGAACTCGTCGTCGATCCATTCACTGAAAATCCTTTTTTTAGCAAGGCTTTCGCCAAAGGCAAACCCAACCAACCGCAACCTAGGATACTAATTTTTGCCATTTTATTTATTGTAACCAATTTTGTTTACTTCTGTGCCGTCATAATATGCTGACTTCTTTTATTGTTGCAAATTTCATTAAATTTTTGGAACTTTAAGGCTATCCGTTAGTATTATTAGAGGTTCTTTTTTAATATAATTTTTAGTTGGGGTAACGACAGGTTTTACAACCACAACTACTGGACTGGATTTTATTTTTTCATTAATTACAACCGCATCATTCAAAATAAATGGGGTTGGCATCATCCAATTTTCTCTTTTTTTCATCGAAAACAATGGATTTGTCATTAAGTCAAAGGAGCTTTCCATTAAGGCCATGTCTAAATTGGTTGTGGCATCCATGCTGAACTGCATTTCCAATGGTAAATTATCTATCACGTAGTAACTCAAAATCTTCTTCCCGTTTCGTTTGTATTTAGAACCTTTTTGGCCTAAAGTGCTTGCGCCATTTGCTTTAAAATTCTGGAGAGTCATCTTTTCATTGGCAAAAATGTCATAACGGTTTACTTTTCGGTTGGGTGAAATCCTCATTTTCAAATACCTTTGATTTCCAATAATTCTATCTTCAAGAAATTCAATAGTTGGTTTTTCGAGAACTTTTATGGGAGCATCAGCTTGATACGTAAACTTGGAATTGTATTTACTAAACAATGGCGTATCTTCCATTGCGGTTGCTTGTTTCGGCTTCTCACCTAGATAATTTTTGGTCCAGGAATCAAGATTGGTATCGTAGGTCATCCAACTGGCTTTGTTGGTATCCGTATTATATACATACAACAAGCTGTTAGATTTTGCTTTTCCAAATTCATATCCGGAGCTGTAATGTGCTTTTACAAAAAAGGCAATGGCGAGTATGAAAAATACGGAGGACCACCTTCCTTTTTTGACGAAAGCCCCAAAAACAGGGAGCAATAATGCAAAAGTTAAAACGGTAAGTAGCGCACTTCCAAACAATACTTTTAATCCCAAACCGACAGGGAACATCTGGATAAATGGTGCTATTATTAATAAGGCTGGAATGCCGCAGATAAGATTTAGTATTTTATTTGACTTTTGAGTCACAATAAAAATTCCAAAAGAAATTAGTGCAAAGTAAATGGGAATAATCAAAAATCCTGCTCCTTGTAAACTAAAAGCAATAAATCCATTAATGATAATCCAAATGAGTAATGGAGCCACATAATGATTCATTGTTACTTTCTTGGCTGAAAAATGCTGATAAAATGTGAAACAAATTGCGACAGCTAAAAGGACAAAAGCGACAATGTAGGCATGACCATTGTACGTAAATCCGTTGAGTAAATCATTGTATTGCGGATAGACTTTCAACAATGCTTTCCATCCAAAAAATGTGATTAATCCGGTAATAATTATGGAACCCAAAAATGGAATAAATCCGCGAGCAATTTCTCGGAATGACAAAATGCGTTTGGCTCGTCCTAAAAACAACAGGAAAATAAATAATGTCAAAGCGATTACCACCATCAGCAAAACCCAACTGAAAGGATAAAATATGAAAGTGTAGGGAATCGTAAAGTAAACATCATCAGCAGCAGCTAGTGTGGTGTTCAAATCAGCATTCGAAAAATAATTAAGCAAAGGCATCAAATAAGTTCCCTGGTGAGCCAATGTATTTGTATTCAGGTGCTTAATGTCATCTTGGGCAGTGTGATAGTTGAAGTGATCATCTATAAAGGCAAAGTTATAACCCTGAATATTTCCTTGTTCTCTAAAAACAGTCAAATCGGTGTCATTGGGCAACATTTTATAAATGCTATACATCAAGGAATTAGAAACAGGAAAAGTCGCTTTTGCGGAAGCAAATTCTTTTACCAGTCCGGCATTTCCATTGTTGGTTTCCATTAGCATATAACTGGGTCCGGAGGAACCACGTGCTTCAAAATTCAAAACCAAACCTACGTTTTTTGCCCACGGATGCTGAGTTACAAAAAGTGCGGCGCCATTTAAACCTAATTCCTCTGCATCCGAAAATAGAATTATAATATCATTTTTATGTCTTTTGTTAGTGTGCAAAAATGAGCGGACACTTTCCAGAATTGTTGCCACGCCTGATGCATCATCACTTGCGCCATGTGAGAAGGAGTGGGGCGCGCTGTCGTAATGCGAAAGTAAAAGCAAGGCTTTAGAACTGGAGCTGCCTTTTATACGAGCCAATATGTTTTTTGATTTTACCAAATTTCCCCAATCACTAAGGGTAAATCCTTCCTGGATTGATGTTTGTAGGCCTAAATGGCGGAGCTCTTTTATAAGATAATCAGCCACTACTTGATGATTCTGTGAACCTACATAATGAGGTTGTTTTGAAATGGCTTCTACTTGGGCCAATGCTCTTTTGGTCGAAAATTCTGAAAGCGATTCGGTTTCGTTAGAAATCCAGTGTGGCATCATTGTAAAGTATATGAATCCCAGAATCACAAGGATAAATAAACTGGCAAAAATTGAGGAATAATCTTTTTTCATTTAAATAGAATTGGGTTCTAAATGTCTTTTTTGACTAACATGTAAAAATCATTGTCCAAAACCATGTAGCCTTGGTCATATAGGAAATAGTAGGTATTTCCTGTTTTGGTATGCAAAATATTAGTGAAAAATTCGAAATCAAAACCCTTGCTTAAGAGTTTGGCTCGAGTAGTTTTAGATTTTCCTTCAATATTGAGTTCGGATAGAATTCGGTAATTCTTACGTAACTTATTGTTGATGTTACGCATAAAGTTCGTACTGTCTTTATTTATCTTATTATTGTAGGCATTACGACAACCGTCGCTGCAAAACTTTTTGTCTTCGCGTCCTACAATTTTTTCTCCACATTCAAGGCAGGTTTTATTCATGGATTGATTTTTCTAATTTCATACAAATCAGTTCGACGGTCTTTTAGGATTCTGGCACTTCCATGTTCGTGCAGTTCTTTGAGCAAATCCAGATCGACATCTACAATCAAAGTCATTTCAGTATTAGGCGTTGTTTCCGCTTTTATTCCGGTGCTTGGAAATGCAAAATCCGAAGGCGTAAAAACGGCTGATTGCGCATATTGAATGTCCATATTGTTCACTTTTGGAAGATTTCCAACGCATCCGGCAATGGCGACATAACACTCATTTTCTATAGCTCTTGCCTGCGCGCAGTGTTTTACTCTTATATAGCCACTTTGGTTATCTGTTAAAAATGGTACAAATAAAATATTCATTCCTTCATCGGCCATTATTCTTGATTGTTCCGGGAATTCGACATCATAGCAAATCATAATTCCTATTTTTCCGCAATCGGTATCAAAAGTTTTAATTTGGGAACCGCCTTTCATTCCCCAATGTAAAACTTCATTTGGAGTGATGTGAATCTTATAATACATGTCAGAGGTTCCATCTCTTTTACAAAGAAACCCTACATTATACAACGTACCATTTTCTAAATAAGGCATGCTTCCCGAAATGATATTAATATTATAAGATATGGCAAATTCCTGAAATTTTTTGCGAATGGGATCTGCATATTTGGCAAGCTCTCTAATAGCATCAGGTTCTGATAAATGATTATAATCTGCCATAAGTGGGGCAATAAATAACTCAGGAAAAAGGGCAAAATCACTTTTGTAACCCGAAATGGCATCAATGAAAAATTCTGCCTGTTCGAATAAGGCGTCCAAGTTTATTAAGGGTCGCATTTGCCACTGGATTAATCCAATTCTGATAATGCTTTTCTGGGTGTTTATTAACTGGGGGCTTTCATCATAATAAATATTGTTCCATTCTAATAAAACGGCAAATTCTTTTGAATCGATGTCTCCTGGGAGGTAATTTTTCATAATTCTCATCACGTGAAAATCATTACTTAATTGAAACGAGAGGACGGGGTCCTGCAGTTCTTTCCGTTTTACTTTTTCGATGTACTTTTTCGGGGTTAGTTCCTCAGCGTATTTGTTATAATTTGGAATCCTTCCTGCAAAAACAATAGCTTTTAGGTTCAATTTTTCACATAGTTCTTTTCTGGCATCATACAATCTTCTACCAAGGCGCAAACCTCTATAATCCGGATTAATGAATACATCAATTCCGTACAAGATTTCCCCTTTTGGATTGTGTGTCGAGAAAGTAAAATTTCCTGTTATTTTTGCGTAATCAGGATTTTTATCAACTAAAATTTCATCTACAATTAATGAAAAGGCGGCGCCTACTACTTTTTTATCCGCTAAAATTACCAGTTGTCCGTCAGGAAACATGGAAAGTATTTTCTCAATATCTTCTTCTTTCCAATAGGAGTCTTCTAGCTCTGGATAAGATTTTATCATTGATTTTTTTAACTCCTTATAGTCTTCAATCTGTAAGTTACGTAATTCTACTTTTTTTATTTTTGCTTGCATAAGAAGTTGATTTCCATCAAATATAATCAAATTAATCCATTTACAAACGGTTACAAACAATTACAACCGAAAGTAAACAGTTAGTAACCGAATAAATTTCGGAACCCATCGCATCTTTGCCCTGTTGAAATCGAATAGCGATTCAACAAATAAAAGATATACACTAACATTTAAATTTTACACGCCATGAATGCATTGAGAAACAAAGTACAGTTAATTGGACACGTAGGGAATGATCCGGAAATCAAAAATTTTGACGGAGGAAAAAAAATAGCCAATTTTACAATAGCGACAAATGAAAGCTACAAAAACGACAAAGGAGAAAAAGTAGAAGAAACCCAATGGCACAAATTAGTTGCTTGGGGAAAAACGGCCGAAATAATAGAGAAATACGTAACTAAAGGAAAAGAAATTGCTATCGAAGGTAAATTAACCCATAGAAGTTATGATGATAAAAATGGCGAGAAACGCTATGTCACAGAAGTTGTGGTTAATGACGTGCTTCTTTTAGGGAAATAATATTAGGATCCAGCAATCATTCGTACCAGTGATTTGCTAGGACTAAAAATTTTTAAAAAAATGGGGTAACCTTATGAAAAACAGCCACATTCTCATTCTTCGAGAAGTGGCTGTTCTTTTTGTGTTAATTTATTTCTCACACGACCTGTCGAAGAATTTACTAGTAAGCAGTGGTTCCTGATTAAAATTGACCGGTAATCACTAATCACTCTTTTTCTTCCGTAAATCAAATCCAGGGCATCGTTTGCATCGTTTGTCTTCCCCTTTTTTATAGCTTTCGCAACATTTTGATTTGAGTTTGCCCTTAGTGGCGTTCTTTTCAGAATGCTCTTTTTTATCCTTTTTCTTGTCTTTATTTTTCTTTTTCTTACTCAATTTCTATGAAGTTAAAATCAAGTGGAATTATTTATGGATTCTAAAGTGTGTTTGACTATTTAGACTCGTTGAATGCAGAACTGTTTAAAGTCATCTGCTGAATATCTCGGTCAAATAAATACAAACCACCTTTATCATCTCCAATGAGGTTTATTTTATCTAAAATAAGTTTAGCCTGAGCCTCTTCTTCTATTTGTTCCGCTACGTACCATTGCAAAAAGTTGTGTGTGGCGTAATCCTTTTCGGAAAAAGAAAGATGAACTAGTTCATTAATTGAATCGGAAACGAAAATTTCGTGTTTGTAAAGTTCTTCAAACATTTCTTTGAATGTTTCGTAGCTGGTTTTTGGTGCTTTTAGTTCAGAAATTTTGGCATGACCGCCGCGTTCGTTGATGTATTTGACTAACTTAAGCATGTGTGTACGCTCCTCATCAGACTGAGCATACATAAATTTTGAAATTCCTTCTAAACCATGTGTTTCTGACCAAGAAGCCATAGAAAGATAGGTTTGGGATGATTCAGCCTCGATACGAACCTGAATATTCAATGCTTGTTCTATATTTTTTGATAACATGCTAGTATGTTTTAAGTAAAGTTACAAAAAAAACTTAATTTACTGATTCATAATCTCTTGAAAATAATCTATAAATTGACCTAAATGTAATCCGTCCATTAATCCATGATGAACATGAACCGACATAGGAATAGTTCTTTTCCCGTTTTCTGCAACCAGCATTTTGCCAAAAGATATTTTCGGGCAACTATCAGGAAAACTATAGCTTCTGGCGTGTGAAAGCGAGGTGAAGTTCAACCAAGGAATTGCTGAAAAATGAATTACATTATCCTCCTCGAAAGTTCTGGTGAAAAGACCAGTAGTACTTTGAATACGTTCAATTTCTGTTAAGGCAGTTTTTTGAAAAACAGTAAAATCAGAATTATATTCTATTAGAGAAAATCCAAAAGTTCCGTCTTCTCGACCAATTGTTGCCGAGGCATTTATAAAGTCATGAATAAAGATTGCATCCTCATTGATTCTATATCTAAAAGATTCGATCGTATTGATAGCAATTAATGTTTTGTGTAAGTAATGGATGAAAAAGGAACTATTTAGCTCTTTTGCAGTTTGAAACGCTTTCGTGCAATCAATTTGGACAGTGGCGCCAAAAAAAGGTTCTTCCATTTGTTTGAAAAACAGAAAGTGTTCTTTTCTATTCCAGTTATCGATATCTAAAAGTGTTTTCAAGATTTTTTAATTTTATTTATATACCAAAAGTACAGCAATACTTTTAATCCTTAAATTGATTTATCGGGTTAATTGTAAATCGTTACTGAAAAGGAGAAGCTAATATCCTTTAAAATGAAGTTTTAGGACATAAAAAAGCCCTAAAGGAAATTTCCTTTAGGGCTTTTACTAGTATTAAGAAAGTAGCTTATTTTACTCTGAAAGTAACTCTTCTAACTAATTTTCTTGCACTGTCTGAATCTTTGTCAACTGAAGTGTCTTCACCAGCAGCGATTACATTCAATCTTGATGCATCAACTTTAGCTTTAACTAAAGTGTTTTTTACATTAGCAGCTCTTGCATTAGATAATTTATCATTGTATGCAGATCTTCCTAATTCGTCAGCATGACCAATAATGTCAACTGATGCAGTAGGATTGTTTCTTAAGTAAGTTAAGATAAAATCAGTACCTTCTGTAGAAACGTTAGTTGGTTTTGATTTATTAAAATCAAAATAAACAGCTACATAACCACCATTAATTAAACTTTTAATCAATTCGTTATCATATACGACAGTAGTGTCACCAGATTTACTTGCGTAATTCTTCATGATGTAATCTTCTGTTGCATCAGGAACGTTATTGTTGTTTTTGTCGATAGATTTACCTTTAGTATCAACCATTGCTCCAGCTGGAGTATTTTGTTCTTGATCTAAATAATCAGCTACACCATCATTGTCAGAATCTAACATTTTGTTTTCGATAGCCGCAAATCTTGCATCAATTGCATCAAATTTACCTTCATTATCGATAACCCAGTCAGCATGTTTTACGTTTTTACCTAAGTAAACTGTAATACCAGCAGTACCGTTGAAAAGAATTCCACCAAAACCTCTAGTGTTAGATGAACTAGCTGCGTCAAAAGCAAGATTTTGTTTTGCGTTAATGATAGTCGTAAAATCTCCAGTTAATGCAATTCTGTCTGACAATTTGATTTGACCAGTTAAACCTGCCATGAAGTTACCCATTCTGTCTTTTAAGTAAGAAGGATCTTTTCTTTCTAAGAATGATAAACCTACACCAGCATGACCTAATAAACCAATAGATTTAGTCCAAGTTTCAAAACTCATGATTCTTCCTAAGTTAGCAACACCTTGTAAGTCTACTCTGTAGTACTTGGTATCAAAACTTTTTGACTCCGCTTTATTTGTGAAGCTGTTGTAACCAAAATCAGCTTTAAAACCGAATTTGTTGTTAAGCATGTAACGAACTCCTAAGTCTACAACGTATGGACTTATTAATGAAGTTGAATAACCTGCTGTTGCTGGTCTTTGGTATTTGTTAAAACCACCAGCTAATTCTACAGACCATTTGTTGAAAGGAGTTTCAACTGATGCTTCTGTGCTTTTTACAGTTTCTGTTTGAGCACTCATCGTGGTCATAACAGAAGCAAATACTAACGAAAGTATGATTTTTTTCATAATTGTTTTCAATTTTTAATTTATGCAAAAATACATCACAATATTATATAAAAAAAATAAACCGTTAATTATATAAAGTTTATCAATAATTCTATAAGCACTAAAAAACAGGTTCGACGTAAGTATTTGTTAATCAGTGTTTAAGGTGTTCTATGTAAAACATATTTTTTTTTAAAACCAAATAAATAGTCCGCTTTTTATCATATTTACCTTGTTAATCAGTACAATTATGCGAGTATTCAGGTTGAAAACTGTCTGTAATCGGCAAATTCTTAATCAGTAATAGCGTCACGTAGAGAAAGTATTATTGTAATCTCTTCAATACGTCAGTTATTTTTTCAAAAGCACTAAAATTTTTATGCTCTACCTTATGCTCAATTTTTTCGTGTGCCCAAGTCGTGTGAAAAGGAATGTGGACCGTATGTCCGCCAATGGCTAAAACCGGTAGAATATCCGATTTTAAGGAATTTCCAATCATAAAAAATTCGGATGGTTGTATTTCCAATCGTTTGATCAAATCAGAATAATCAATTTCTTGCTTGTCTGACATCACTTCGATATGGTGGAAATAATGTCCCAAACCAGAATTGTGCAGTTTTCGGCGTTGGTCTAATAAATCGCCTTTGGTGGCAACGACCAATTTATATTTTCCGTGTAAAGTTTCCAAAGTTTCTTCTACGCCATCCAATAAGACGATTGGTTTTTCAAGCAATTCTTTTCCGTATCGGATAATTTTTTCGATGATTTGAATCGGAATTGTATTATTTGATATAGACATCGCTGCTTCAATCATGGAAAGAATATACCCTTTGATTCCATACCCGTATAATTTTAAATTATCGATTTCTACTTTAAAGAGTTCTTTGGAGATTCCTTGATGCGACAAATAATCTTCCATCAAACCACAGAATTTCTTCTCAGTTTCATCAAAATACGTTTCGTTGATCCATAAGGTATCATCAGCGTCGAAAGCAATTACTTTAGGGCTCATATTTGTTTGATTTTACCGCAAATTCGCTAATTAATATAGTAAGAATACATAGTAATTAGCGAATTCACAGTTAATTTTTCTTAATTTATCGTCTCTCCATTAGCAACACCATCGGTATCCGGGTTTACAAATACCAATTTTCCTTCAGCATTTGTAGTCATCAAAATCATTCCTTGACTTTCTACGCCACGAAGGTTTCTCGGAGCCAAATTCACCAAAACAGTCACGCGTTTGCCAACAATGTCTTCTGGTTTGAAACTTTCGGCAATTCCTGAAACTATAGTTCGAACATCAATTCCAGTGTCTACTTTCAAAATCAGAAGCTTGTTTGCCTTCGGCATTTTCTCTGCTTCCAAAATTGTTCCCACACGAATATCCATTTTGGTAAAATCCTCAAATTGAATCACTTCTTTTTGTGGTTCTGCAACTTTATTCTCCGCTTTATTAGCAGTTTTAGTCGCTTCTAGTTTGTCTATTTGTCTTTGGATTTCCTCGTCTTCAATTTTAGCAAACAATAATTCCGCTTCTCCAATTTGGTGTTCAGCCGGAATCAAATCAGATGTTTCTGAAATGGTATTCCAACCTATTTTATCTTCAATTTTTAGAATTCTAGAAAGTTTCTTTGCTGTAAACGGTAAAAAAGGCTCACACAAAACACTCAAGGCAGCTGCAATTTGCAACGCTACATACATTTGCGTTTGCACACGCTCCGGATTGTCTTTGATGACTTTCCATGGCTCTTCATCCGCCAAATATTTATTTCCTAAACGCGCCACATTCATTAATTCACTCAAAGCCTCACGGAATCTATAACGCTCCAGAGAACTTGAAATCACTGCAGGATACGCTTTCAATTCGGTTAAAGTAGCTTCGTCCACTTCCGAAAGTTCATTTGGAGTAGGGACAATTCCGTTGTAATATTTATTGGTTAAAACCACCACGCGATTAATAAAATTACCGTAAATCGCTACCAATTCGTTGTTATTTCTCGCTTGAAAATCTTTCCAAGTAAAATCATTATCCTTAGTTTCCGGAGCGTTTGATGTCAAAGCGTAACGCAAAACATCTTGCTGATTGGGGAATTCTTCCAAATATTCGTGCAACCAAACCGCCCAGTTTTTTGAAGTCGACAATTTATTTCCTTCCAAATTTAAGAACTCATTCGCAGGCACATTGTCAGGCAAAATATAACTTCCTTCGGCTTTCAACATCGCCGGGAAAATGATGCAATGGAAAACAATATTATCTTTCCCAATGAAGTGCACCAGTTTCGTATCTTGATCTTTCCAGTACGGTTCCCAATCTTTTCCTTCGCGCAAAGCCCATTCTTTGGTAGATGAAATATAGCCAATTGGTGCATCAAACCACACGTATAATTTTTTTCCTTCGGCACCTTCAACCGGAACATCAATTCCCCAATCCAAGTCCCGAGTTACCGCGCGAGGTTCTAATCCGCCGTCAATCCATGATTTTACTTGTCCATACACATTCGGTTTCCAGTCATTTTTATGTCCCACGAGAATCCATTCTTTTAAGAAATCTTCATAACGATCCAATGGCAAAAACCAGTGTTTCGTTGCTTTCATTATCGGAGTTTCTCCTGTAATGGTCGATTTTGGATTAATCAAATCCGTTGCGTTTAGTGTAGAGCCACATTTTTCGCATTGATCGCCGTAGGCCTCTTCGTTGCCACATTTTGGGCAAGTTCCCACCACGAAACGGTCTGCCAAAAATTGATCCGCTTTTGCATCATACAATTGCTCGGTTACTTCTTCGATAAAATCACCTTGATCATATAGTTTTTTAAAAAATTCCGAAGCGGTATCATGATGGATTTTAGCCGAAGTTCTGGAGTAATTATCAAACGAAATTCCAAAATCAGAGAACGATTTACGGATAATTCCATCGTATTTATCGATTACTTCCTGTGGCGTAATGCCTTCTTTTTTGGCTTTCATCGAAATCGCTACGCCGTGCTCGTCACTTCCGCAAACAAACAAAACGTCTCTTCCCTGCAATCTTAAATATCTGGAATAAATGTCCGAAGGCACGTAAACACCCGCCAAATGGCCAATATGAATCGGTCCGTTCGTATACGGCAATGCCGCTGTAATCGTATATCTTTTTGGATTCTGTATCATGATTCAATTTTATTGAGTGCAAAAATAAGCAATAGAATTTTTATTTGAAGCTATTTCCCGCTATCCGTTGCAATCTTATTGTTTTTAAAGAAAAAACAATAAGGATTTCCACTTTTATCGGGGCTAGGGGATTTGTTGGCGTAAGACGTTTTTTGAGATAATGTAAAATGATTATTTATATTTGTAACCGTAATTAAAGAAGACTGTAAATTATGGCAAAAGGACCCGAAAAGAGCACCAAAAATAAGGCTTTACATACCAAATTACTAAATCGAAAAAAGGCGAAACTTCAAGAGGATAAAAAAGAAAAAGCGTTACGGTTGAAAGCTTTAGTTGCCAAAATGAATCAGAAAAAGAATAGTAACGAATCTGATAGCATATAAATCGCATTGTATTTCTTTCCTGTAATAATTTAACTGAAATTTGCACTTTAGTATTTAAATATTAAACCTATGGAATTCGACAGAATAATTATTTCAGAAACGGCAATGGCCAGTGAAAATCTCCAAGATGTAATTCACTCTAATATTTCGGTAATCAACTTAATGCGCGAGGAAGGCGTAAACGATGATTTGATTCACGAAGATGCTATAATGAGTTATTATTTAGATTATTATACCTCACAATATACGGAGGGAAATTTTGCTCAATTTGTCTATAATTCGAGTTGGGATAAAGAATTAAATGAACTGATAGAAGAAGGTTTAGCACTAATTGGCGCCGAAAAGCATTTGGAATTGTTCCAACAACAATCCAAAAAAGTAAAATTAATGAGCAGCGTAAAGTTGAATAAATTCCTGAAAGGGAAACTGGAAGGCGTAAATCCTATCCGAGATTTGCTTAACAACGACACTTTTTTCGAAATAGAAGAAAACCTGGTTACTTTGAATGCTACTTTTTTAAAAACACACCCAGATTTTGAAGTTCTTTCTGTAGATGACATGTTTGCGACCATAGAAGAATTTGTGGGTCATGAGATTAAAAGAGCCTAAACTAAGTCAAAAGTCGTAAGTCAAAAGTCTTAAAGGTGTTTTCTATTGTACTCCATTGTCTTTTCAACATGATAATATATTTAAATTAAGGGTGACTAAATAAGGTTGTTTCTTAAAGCTTGACTTTGTGACTTTATGACTTTGGACTTTTGACTAATTTTTTCCCCCATTTCTATCAAACATTTCCTTAAATTTGCTTCCATTATTATATAAGTTAGCGTTTAAAAAAATCAACTATGTTACAAATTGCATTTATTAGAGAGAATCAAGAAAAAGTAATCACCGCTTTGGCAAAGAGAAACATCGATGCTACAAGTGTTGTTGAAGAAGTGGTACAACTGGATGAGAGACGTCGCGCTACGCAAGTGGAGTTAGATAACATTTTATCCGAATCTAATAAATTATCCAAAGATATTGGCGAATTGATGAAAGCTGGAGAGAAAGCTAAAGCCGCAATTTTAAAAGAAAAAACAGTTTTAAATAAAGAGAAAAGCAAAGCTTTAGCGGAAACTGCTGATGCACTTGCCGCAGCACTTTTAGAGAAACTATATACGTTACCCAATCTTCCTGCTGATATTGTTCCTGTTGGAAAAACACCGGAGGAAAACCTAAACGTTTTTGAAGAAGGGGAAATTCCAGTTTTACACGAAGGCGCACAACCGCATTGGGAATTGGTAAAAAAATACGATATAATTGATTTTGAACTTGGCGTAAAAATCGCTGGCGCAGGATTTCCGGTTTATAAAGGAAAAGGAGCACGATTACAACGCGCCTTAATCAATTATTTCTTGGATAAAAATACCGCAGCAGGATACAACGAAGTTCAGGTTCCGCACATGGTAAATGAAGCATCGGCTTACGGAACGGGACAATTGCCAGACAAAGAAGGGCAAATGTACCATGATAAAACCGATGATTTATATCTGATTCCAACAGCTGAAGTTCCGGTGACGAATTTATTCCGTGATGTAATCTTAAACGAAAATGAATTACCCGTTTTAACTACGGCTTACACGCCATGTTTCCGTAGAGAAGCAGGTTCTTATGGTGCGCACGTACGTGGGTTGAATCGTTTGCATCAATTTGATAAAGTGGAAATCGTACGTGTAGAACATCCTGATAAATCATACGAAGCTTTGGACGTAATGGTGGAGCACGTGAAAAGTATTATGCGTGAATTAAAATTGCCTTATAGAATATTGCGTCTCTGCGGAGGTGATATGAGTTTTGCTTCAGCTTTGACATATGATTTCGAAGTGTTTTCTACCGCGCAAGATCGTTGGTTAGAAATTAGTTCGGTTTCTAATTTTGAGACTTTTCAAGCGAATCGTTTGAAATTGCGTTTCAAAGATAAAGACGGAAAAAACCAATTGGCACACACCTTAAACGGAAGTTCATTGGCTTTGCCAAGAGTTTTGGCTGGAATTTTAGAAAATTACCAAACTCCGGAAGGAATCGTAATACCAGAAGTGTTGCGTCCGTATTGCGGGTTTGAGATTATCGACTAAAAATTCCACCATATAAGGC
This sequence comes from Flavobacterium zhoui, assembly GCF_042787235.1. Classification (NCBI taxonomy): domain Bacteria; kingdom Pseudomonadati; phylum Bacteroidota; class Flavobacteriia; order Flavobacteriales; family Flavobacteriaceae; genus Flavobacterium; species Flavobacterium zhoui. The sequence continues at coordinate 159,309 of NZ_JBHZPY010000006.1, read as the reverse complement.
ATTTAAGGTCATATAAGTGTTGTAGATAATTTATACAAATATGGATTCAGTAACATTTTGGAAAATTATTGTTCAAAGTCTTATGGCAATAACGGTTGGTATTTTTATGTTTTGGTACGCACACAAACTGCCAGAAAGTAAATTGTTTAGTATAAAATTTACAGGTTACGCTGCCGGGGTTGCATTTATTCTTCTTGGGATTATACATTTCCTTAATGAATTCAATCTTTGGTAATATCTAATTTACTTAAATGACCTTAAATGCCTTATATGGTTAAAAAATGATTCGAAATCAATGAAAAAACTCTTTCTACATATAACCCTGTTTTTTTCATTAGTCTGTTTTTCTCAAAACGAACAATTGGCTCAATATTATTATGACAAAGGCGATTTTGAAAAAGCCAAAATCAGTTATGAAGAGTTATTGGAAAATATTCCTCAAAACACTCAGTATTTTTTAAGAACTATCGACTGTTATCAGCAATTAAAGCAGTTTGATGTTGCAGAGAAAGCGATACAAACACGATTAAACAAATACAATCAAGGCAATCTTCTTGTTGAGTTAGGTTATAACTTTCAGTTGCAAAAAAACGATGCAAAAGCCAAAAATTTCTACGATCAGGCATTAGAACGAATCAAGAAAAACCCAAATGAGGTTTATGGTATTTCTAATTCTTTTGAGAAAAAAGTATTGTTAGATTACGCCTTAAAATCCTACCAAACCGCTACAGAATTAGAACCTAATTTCAATTTTAATTATCAAATAGCACTGCTTTATGGGCAATTGGGCAATGCCGAAATGATGATTTCAACCTTCTTGAATGAAGCCTATGCGAATCCTCAAAATTCGATAATGATTCAAAATCAACTGGCACGTTTTATGGTTGATGAGGGAGATGCCAGTTTTAATGAAACCTTGCGCAAGGCATTAATTATTAGGACTCAAAAAAATCAGGATATTTTTTGGAATCGCTATTTGAGTTGGTATTATGTGCAACAAAAAGAATTTGAAAAAGCATTTATCCAAGAAAAAGCAATTTATAAACGCGACCCGGAATCACTCTCTAATATTGTCAATTTAGGACAATTGGCTATTGAGGAAGACAATCAGGAAGCGGCAAAGGAGATTCTTGGTTTCGTTTTGGAAAACACAAAAGATTTAGAACTGTTGATTCAAGCCAATTCCTATTTGATAAAAATGAAAATAGGAAAGGCTAAAGAAAAAGATTTTGCTGCCATCAATGCAGAATTACAGGCTTTACTGAAACAATATGAAATAAGTCCTTTTACCTTATCTTTGCAGCTGATTCAAGCGCATTTCGTTACTTTTAATTTAAAAAAACCGGAAGATGGAAAAGCAATAATTACGAAAGCACTAGAGTTGGAATTGAATGATTATGATGTGGCTCAGGCCAAAATGGAATTAGCAGATATTTTGCTTTATGAAGAAAAATTCAATCAAGCGTTGATTTATTATTCCCAAATTGAATTGGATTTAAAAAATGATGTGATTGCGCATGAAGCCAGTTTAAAATCGGCTAAAACGAGTTATTTCAAGACTGATTTTGTCTGGGCATTGAGACAATTTAAGGAACTGAAATCGGCTAATACACAATTGATTGCAAATGATGCTTTGGAATATTTTCTTTTGATTAATGATAATACCGTTGCAGATTCGACACAAACGGCTTTGAAGCAATTTGCAAAAGGAGATTATCTTTTATATCAAAACAGGAATCAGGAAGCGGAAGCTCAATTTCAGACGATATTAAAAAATTACAAAGGGCAGGAAATAGAGGCGGTTACGTTATTGCGATTAGGAAGAATTTACGAAAAACTGGGGGATTTTACTTTGGCTTTAAGCCAATATCAAAGTATTATAGACCATCATAGTGATGGGATTTATGTTGACGAAGCATTGTTTTTTTCGGCAGAAATTTATAACAAACAATTAATGTTGCCCGAAAAAGCAAAACCATTATACGAAAAGATAATTTTCAATCATCAGGACAGTATTTATTTTGTTGATGCCAGAAAGACATTCAGGCAACTGAGAGGCGATACAAATTTATAAGTTAATGTTTAATCGGTTAATTGTTTAACCGATTAACCTAAAAACCGATTAACCAAATTAACAATAATGATAATATACAACGTTACCACAAACATACATGAAAGCGTTCACGATCAATGGATGATTTGGATGCAACACAAGCACATCCCTGAAGTTTTGGCTACTGGGAAATTCTCATCAGCAAGAATGGTGCGGGTGCTAATTGAAGAAGAATTGGGAGGAACTACTTATTCGGTTCAATACACGACAGACAGCAAAGAAACTTTGGAGAAATATTATCTGGAAGATGCACCTGCTTTTCGCGAAGAAGGATTGCGTTTATTTGGAGATAAAATGCTTGCTTTTAGAACCGAGTTGGAATTGATTTCGGATTATTAGAGTCATTGCAGGGAACTAAAGCAATCACATTCAGGGTATCGTTTTGAATCAAAATCTTGAAGTCGCAATTTGTGATATCAATTTCGGATTGTAATATATATATAATTGGAGGTCGCAATTTGTGACCTCCAATTAAAAAAACATAAAAATTTCATTTTATGAGCGATAAAATTTCAATAATTCCGGATGACATCGTTATCAATAAGATTTATTTCATCAGAAATCAAAAAGTAATGATAGATCGTGATTTGGCAATGCTTTACGGTGTCGAGACTAAGGTTTTTAAACAAGCGGTTAGGAGAAATATCAATCGTTTTCCTGAAGATTTTATGTTTGAATTGAATAAGGAAGAGTTTGAGAATTGGAGGTCACAAATTGTGACCTCCAATTCTGAAAAGATGGGTTTGCGTTATGCGCCGATGGCTTTTACAGAACATGGAGTATTAATGTTATCGAGTGTTTTGAATAGTGAAAAAGCAATTCAAACCAATATTCAGATAATGCGAATATTCACAAAAACGAGGCAACTGCTCTCTGATAATTCTGATTTACGAATTGATTTTGAAATAATGAAAAATAAAATTGAAAATCAAGGAAAAAACATAGAACTCGTTTTTCAATATGTAGATGAACTTATGGAAAATAAAGAAATCACACCAGAAAGAGAAAAGATAGGATATAAGAAATAGTGTATAGTATTCAGTTTGCGATAATTTTCTGGATATTAATAAAATATAAAAACACTTTGCACCTTTGTGCCTTTGTGGCAAAAAAATAAACAAAATGGAAAAAGTAAAAGCCAAAAAACACCTCGGACAACATTTCTTGAAAGACGAAAGCATTGCAAAAGACATTGCTGACACGTTGAATTTAGAGGGATATGATGATGTATTAGAAATAGGACCAGGAATGGGTGTTTTGACAAAATATTTGTTGGACAAACCAATCAATACCTACGTTATAGAAATCGATACAGAATCGGTCACATATTTAGACGAAAATTACCCGAAATTAAAGGATAAAATCATTTCTAAAGATTTTTTGAGGTATGATATTAATGAAACTTTTGAAGGAAAACAATTCGCTATCATAGGTAATTTTCCATATAATATTTCTACACAAATTGTTTTTAGAACATTAGAATATCGCCACCAAATTCCAGAATTTGCCGGGATGTTCCAGAAAGAAGTGGCGCAGCGCATTTGCGAAAAAAAGGGGACAAAAGCTTATGGAATTCTGTCCGTTTTAGTGCAGGCATTTTATGATGCCGAATATTTATTTACTGTAGATGAAAACGTATTTATTCCGCCACCGAAAGTAAAATCAGGAGTTTTACGTTTGCGCAGAAAAGAAGATTATAGCTTGCCTTGCGCAGAAAAATTATTTTTTACGGTGGTTAAAACTGGTTTTCAACAACGCAGAAAGACTTTGCGTAATAGTTTAAAAACCTTAAATTTGTCAGATAAACTGAGAGAGGATCCTGTTTTTGATCTTCGACCAGAACAATTAAGTGTAGAACAGTTCATAGAACTTACCCAAAAAATAGAAGCCGATGGAGTTTAAAATCAGCAAAGAACTTATTCATGAATTAGAGCAGCTTATTCAAAACAAAAACGACCAACAACTGGAAGTTTTATTGAATGATATGCACCACGCTGATATTGCCGAAATTCTTGACGAGCTTGATTTTGACGAGGCTACTTATATTTTTAAAGTATTAGACAGTGATAAAACAGCAGAAATTCTTCTTGAATTAGAAGATGATTTGCGGGAGAATATTTTAGGCAGACTTTCAGCAAAAGAAATCGCTGAAGAGCTCGATGAATTAGAGACAAATGATGCTGCTGACATTATTGCGGAACTTTCCAAAGATTTAAAGGCTGAGGTAATATCAGAACTTCAAGATGTTGAGCATGCCAAGGACATTGTTGATTTACTTCGTTATAAAGAAGACACTGCCGGTGGAATCATGCATAAGGAAATGGTTAAGGTCAATGAAAATTGGAATGTCCTGACTTGTGTGAAAGAAATGCGTATTCAGGCTGAAAATATCTCCAGAGTTCATTCGATTTATGTGGTAGATGATGAAAATAGATTAAAAGGACGTTTGTCGCTCAAAGATTTACTGACCACTTCAACAAAAACCCCTATTAATGACATTTATATCCGTAAACTAAACTCGGTAAACGTAGATACTGAAGATATAGAGGTGGCCCGAATCATGCAGAAATACGATTTAGAAGCAATCCCGGTAGTTGATGAATTGGGTCGTTTAGTGGGTAGAATCACGATTGATGACATTATCGATGTAATCAAGGATGAAGCCGATAAAGATTACCAATTAGCGGCGGGTATTACCCAGGATGTTGAAACGAATGACAGTATTTATGAACACACCAAAGCACGTTTGCCTTGGTTGTTGATGGGTATGCTAATCGAATTAATAGCTTCCTATGTTATAAAAGGCAATGAAGGGATTACCAAAGATCATTACACACTTATTATTTTTATGCCTTTGCTATCGGCAACAGCTGGAAATATTGGGGTTCAGGCATCGGCAATCATTGTTCAAGGTTTGGCAAATGGTACGCTGAAAGAATTTAGTCGTAGTTATTTTAGTAAGGAAATAGCCGTTGCTATGATATCGGGGACTATCATCGCAATGATGGTATTGGGCTACCATACGTTTATGTACGGACAATTTCAAGTAGGAATGGCTATATCAATATCGATTGTAGTAGTCATTTTATTTGCAGCAATTTTAGGAACTCTGGTGCCTCTTTTTCTGCATAAAAACAACATTGATCCCGCTATTGCAACAGGACCATTTATCACAACAACAAACGATGTATTCGGAATTATGATTTACTTCGGAATTGCAAATTTGATTTTAGGATTTTAATTTTAGAATAAAAAAACCGAATGAATAACCACCATTCGAGCTATTAAATAACCACAACAACTAAAAACACAATGAAAATTCACATAATTGGCGGAGGAAACTTAGGCGTCGCTATTGCAAAGGGATTATCAAAATTTTCGCAAGGAAATCAAATCACCATAACCAGAAGAAATACAAGCAGTATTCTATATTTAGAACAACTAGGCGTAACCGTTTCTACAGATAACAAGCATCAAATTCAAGATGCGGATATCATTATCCTGACCATAAAGCCGTACCAAGTAGATACTGTTTTGGCAGAAATACTTCCTGTGATTTCTAATAAAGTAATCGCTTCGGCGGTGAGTGGATTATCGATCGAAAATTTACAAAATAAGATAGGTGCTGGCAATAGCGCCATCCGAATCATGCCGAATATTGCATCACAGTTTGGCGCATCGGCAACCTGTATTGCTTTCCATGAGAAAGACAAAGAGAAAGCGCAAAAAGTAGTCACTCTTTTCCAGGATTTAGGAACAGCTCCTATTATAGACGAGAAATTAATGGATGCAGCAACGGTTCTTGCGGCCAGCGGAACAGCTTTTGCGTTACGCTACATTCGTGCTTCGATGCAAGCGGGAATCGAAATAGGATTTGACTGGCAAACTGCATTGGCTATTTCAGCACAAACCGTAAAGGGAGCTGCCGAAATGATTATGGAAGAACAAATTCACCCAGAACAATTAATTGACCGTGTAACCACACCACAAGGCTGTACTATTGCAGGATTGAACGAAATGGAAATGCACGGATTCAGTTCGTCATTGATACGAGGAATCAAAACCTCTTTGAAGCAAATTAAAGGATAATTGTCATTTGGGGCGTGCCCCCATTAAAAAAAGGGTCTTATCAGCGTAACTGTTGATAGGATCCTTTTTTTATTGGCGTCGTCCCCAACCGTCTGGATATCCGAGCTACAAGGTAGCCATTAATTGTGATAGAGAATGAATAAACTCTATTTATAGCGCAAAGCCAATCTAAGGGCGTGTATATAATCTTCTTTATAGAGCAAAGTCGCAAGTTATATTCGAGCTTGAGCAACTTTGTAACCAAAGCTTCTCTGCATATTCAAATAAAGCAAGTCGAATTTATGCTAGTGTATGGGCTTGCCATTCTGTAGCAACTCCGTCAAACTGCCCTGCTTCGCAAATGCTTCATCTTTTATGCTGCGAAAACGTCTCTGATTTTACGCCCACAACAAATGAGCAAACAAAGTAGGTAATTTTTACTCCAATATCAACCTCTCCTACAAATCGAACTCAAATAATTCGTATATTTCAAAAAAAAACTACAATGAAAAAACTATTGCTAATAACCCTTATTTTAATATCAACCTATACCGTAAACGCCCAACAAGACAAGCACAAACAGGTGCTGAGACATGTGGTGATGTTTGGATGGAAAGAAGGAACGGATGCCGCATATATAACTAAAGTGGTAACAGCATTGAGTGATTTGAAGCACAAAATCCCAACAATTAAATCATTTGAATGGGGAACTAATAACAGTCCTGAAAACTTGAACAATGGTTTGACACATTGCTTTATACTTACATTCAGTAGTGAAGGTGATAGAGATACTTATCTTATTCACCCGGATCACAAAGCTTTTGTAGCGCTGTTAAACCCAGCTCCTGAGAAAGTCACAGTGTTTGATTATTGGGCTAATAAGTAAAGCTGATGTGGCTTGTAAATAGTTCAATTACAATCATAAGTTTCAATAAAAAAGGGCGTTTAGTTTTAAAACTAAACACCCTTTTTTATTGGATAAATCAATTAAACGATTGGTTAATCTTTATTTTTTTAACCGGCATTTTCAAGGTGTTTTTCAACCAAAAGAAACCAGCTGTTCCGGCTATAAAGGAAGCAATCAGAATAGCAATTTTAGAATAGGTAATTACTTCTTCGCCATCATTTTTAAAAGCAAGCAATGTTATAAATATGGACATGGTAAAACCAATTCCGCCCAACATTCCTGCACCAATAATAGTTTTCCATTGTAAATCTTTGGGCAAAACACAAATCCCCAGAGTGACACCTAAAAAAGAGAAAAGCCAAATTCCGAGTGGTTTCCCAATTACAAGTCCAGCTATAATCCCAATAGTGTTAGGGTGATTCAGTCCTTCATGCCAATTCGAATCTATCGCAATACACGTATTGGCAATTGCAAACAAAGGCAGAATAACAAAGGCTACGGGTTTGTGTAAAAAATGCTGAATTTTATAAGAAGATGTTTTTTTGCTTCCATCACCAAACGGAATCACAAAAGCCAATAAAACTCCAGTGATAGTAGCATGCACTCCAGAATTAAGCATGAAATACCACATGGCAAAACCACCAATTAAGTAGGGGAATAAACTGTGAACCTTCATCCGATTCAGAATAAACAAACCGCCAAGAATCCCTAAGGCTATAAATAAATTTACAAAAGCAATTGTTGAGGTATAGAATATCGCAATTACAATTATGGCACCCAAATCGTCAATTACGGCAAGGGCAGTCAAGAATACCTTAAGTGATGTAGGAACGCGATTTCCTAATAATGATAAGATACCAATGGCAAAAGCAATGTCCGTAGCCATAGGAATTCCTGCTCCGTTTTGCGTCAAGGTTCCAAAATTTAAGACTAGAAAGATTCCTGCCGGAACAACCATTCCGCCCAAGGCTCCAAAAATAGGTAATGCAGCATTCTTGATGCTGGACAATTCACCTTTGTAAATTTCGCGTTCCAGTTCTAAACCTATTAACAGGAAAAAGACAGTCATTAGTCCGTCATTAATCCAATGTGTGATAGAGTGGTGGCCCAATTGTGTTTCCCAAAATGAAATATATTCCTTTTGAAATGGGGAGTTAGCGAGAAAAAGGGAGAGTATAGTTACAAAAAGCAACAATAATCCTCCGGCTTTTTCGCTTTCAAAAAAGGCTTTAAATGTTTTTGTTAATCTCATTTTTTGAATTTTATTATTATTGAATTCAGGATACCTATTTCCAGAATAGAAAGAATGCTAATTTACACTTTTGGGAGCTATTTTTTTGTTAATTTGGCGTATTAAAACTTAAAAATTTTTATTATGGACATCAAAATCCTTCATATTGATAGCAATCATCCTTTACTTTGGAATCAATTGCAAAATGCCGGTTTTGTAAATCATAGCGATTTTACTAGCTCAAAAGAAGAAATAGAATCCAAAATTCAGGATTACCAAGGAGTTGTCATTCGAAGCCGATTCAAAATTGATAAGGCATTTTTGGACAAAGCCACTAATTTGCAATTTATCGCACGAGTAGGAGCTGGTTTAGAAAGTATCGATTGCGAATATGCAGCATCTAAAAACATTACGCTTTTTGCAGCACCGGAAGGAAACAGGAATGCCGTTGCCGAACATGCTTTAGGAATGATTTTATCTCTGTTTAATAAATTGAATCAAGCAGACAGCGAGATACGAGCGGGGCATTGGAACAGGGAAAGCAATCGTGGTCATGAACTTGACGGAAAGACCGTTGGGATTATTGGTTACGGAAATATGGGAAAATCATTTGCCAAAAAACTCCGTGGTTTTGATGCGGAAGTATTGTGTTATGACATTAAGGAAAATGTGGGAGACAGTAATGCCAATCAAGTTTCATTGCAAGAATTTCAGGAAAAAGTAGATGTAGTCAGTCTTCATATTCCATGGACTCCTGAAACCGATAAAATGATCGATCTTGATTTTATAAATGGGTTTGCCAAATCATTTTGGATAATAAACACCTCTCGCGGCAAGAATATTGTTACCGCCGATTTAGTTTTGGCGATGGAATCTGGGAAAATACTCGGAGCAGGTTTGGATGTTTTGGAATATGAGAAATTGTCTTTTGAGACCCTTTTTCACGATAAAAATACGCCAGAAGCTTTCCAATACTTATTGAAGGCGAAGAACGTAATTCTGACGCCCCATATTGCCGGTTGGACATTCGAGAGTCAGGAGCGGTTAGCGCAAGTAATTGTTGATAAAATTAAAGCAAAATATTTTGGCCAAGAGAAAAGGACGGAGCCGGAGAAAAGAGTTACAGGAATAGGTGGTTTTTTCTTTAAATCCAAAAATCCAAAAGAACTTGTGGCTTGGTACGGAAAGCATTTGGGTTTAAAAACCGATGAATGCGGTTCTACTTTTTGGTGGAAAGACAAAAACGGGAATGATTGTTCCACACAATGGTCACCTTTTGCGGATGACACTACTTATTTTGCGTCAAGCGAAAAACAATTCATGCAAAACTTCAGAGTAGATAATTTAGAAATTTTATTACAAAAATTATCGGATGAAGGTGTAACAATTGTAGGTGAAGTTGAGACTTATCATTACGGGAAGTTTGGTTGGATTTTAGATGTCGAAGGAAATAAAATCGAACTGTGGGAACCAATTGACAAAGCATTTCAATAAATTTTTAATTTTAATCACTGAAAAATAATCTTATAACACTTAATTTATGGAAAATTCGAAATACGAGGCATGGAATAATCCTCAGCCTGTTCAACAAGAAAACAAGAAGATACTTGCAGGAATTTCAGCTATTCTTTTAGGGGGATTGGGCGTTCATAAATTTATATTAGGTTATACGAAAGAAGGAATTATTCAACTTATCCTTGGTTTTTTATGTGGCTTGGGATTTGTAATTGGAATTGTCGAAGGAATAATTTATCTGACAAAATCAGATGAAGAATTTTACCAAACATATCAAGTAAGTAAAAAAGCTTGGTTCTAAAACATAAAAAATCCCCAATAAATTCGGGATTTTTTATTTATAATTCGAAAATTAATCTTCTTTTTCGCTTAGTTTTCTTTCTAATTCAGTTTGAAATTCTTCCATTACGGGCTTCATAGTGCTTTCCGGAATATCAGCAATCCTGATGTACATCAATCCGTCAACGGCATTATTAAACAGCGGATCAACATTAAAAGCAACCACTTTTGCATTTTGTTTGATGTATTTTTTAATCAAAACCGGTAAACGTAAATTTCCAGGTTCCAATTCGTCAATAATTTTATCAAACTTATTTAAATCGGATTCAGCTTCGTCAAAAATGAAATCCTTATCAGCATCCTTTAGCTTTACCTTATACGCTTTCTTTGGGTGAATGTATTGTGCAATATACGGATCGTAATAATTCGATTTCATGAATTCAATCATCAGTGATTTTGAAAAATCAGAAAACTGATTACTGATACTCACTCCGCCGAGCAAATATTTATGTTCTGGATAACGTAATGTAGTGTGCATGATTCCTTTCCAAAGCAAGAAAAGAGGCATGGGTTTTTGCTGGTATTCTTTGATGATAAAAGCACGGCCCATTTCGATAGACTTGTGCATCATGTCATGTAATTCAGGTTCAAATCGGAAAAGGTCATTCAAATAGAAACCATTTATTCCGTATTTTGGATAAATTTCAGAACCCAATCCCATTCTATAAGCTCCCGCAATTTTATTGGCGTCACTATCCCATAGAAAAAGATGATGGTAATATTGATCATGTTTGTCTAAATCAATGGATTCGTTTGTTCCTTCGCCCACTTCTCTGAAAGTTATTTCTCGTAGACGTCCTATTTCGTGAAGAATGTTGGGTATTTTTTTTGCTTCTGCTAGAAACACTTCGTAGTTTTTGCTTAATAATAGTCGGCAATCCGTACTTCGCAGTGCGTTTACTTCCTTAGTCATTTTTTCCTGACTTGCCGCAGTAACAATTTTTTTAGGACTTTTTGGAATTTTTAAAGTTGGTGTCGGCAAAAAAGTACTTTCTTTTTCAAAAGGATTTGCAAGCATGTACGTTTTCTTTCGCAAAAACTCTGAATATTCCTCTAACGATGCGTGTTCATTTTGTTCGCTTACGGAAATAGGCTTACCAACACGAACTTTAATCACGCGGTGTTTTTGGCTAAATACTTCCGAAGGCAGTTTCGCTGTCCTAAAAGTGCTGCTTATTTTAGACAAAAGATAAAATAATCGACTATTTTTCGCATGAAAATAAATAGGAACAACCGGAACTTGTGCTTTTCTAATTACTTTAATAGCCCCTTCTTCCCAAGGTTTATCGACCATTAATTTACCATCTTTGTAGGTAGAAACTTCTCCCGCAGGGAACATTCCCAGCGGCTTTCCATCGCTTAAATGACGTAATGTTTCTTTGATCCCTACTACACTTGATTTAGCATCCTTATGATTTTCAAAAGGATTAACTGGCATGATGTATTTCTTAAGCGGTTCGATTCGATGCAAAAGAAAATTGGCGATAATTTTGAAATTAGGTTCTCTTTCAAGCATTAATTTCAATAGTAAAACACCGTCAATACCTCCCAAAGGGTGATTTGAAATCGTGATATAAGCGCCATCTTTTGGTAACCGTTTTAAATCCTCTTCTGGGATTTCAAATTTTATTTGTAGATCATCTAATATTCCATTCAGGAAAGCAACATCGGTTAAATGTTTATTTCTGTCGTATACTTTGTTTAAGGTTGAAATTTTTAACATCTTCATAAGCATCCAGCCTGAAAAAGTACCTAAAACCCCATACTTATCTGCATTTATCGCTTTTGCGACTTCTTTGGCGGTTACTAAACCCATGTATTTTTTAATTTTTTTTGAGCAAGAAACAAAGATAGCAAAAAACTCCATTTTCTCTCTTTTTCTGAGTCAAACTTATCCTTTTTTATTACATTTGAAATACTAAAAATTAATCAATGAGAATTATTTCATACAACGTTAACGGAATCAGAGCTGCCATTTCAAAAGGATTTATAGACTGGTTGCAGCACGCAAATCCAGATATTATTTGTCTTCAAGAAATTAAAGCAACCGAAGACCAAATTCCGGTAGATGACATCACAAAAGCGGGATATCCGTATCAATATTATTATTCCGCAACCAAAAAAGGGTATAGTGGCGTGGCCATTCTTTCTAAAATAAAGCCTAATAATGTAATTCACGGAACCGGAATACAGCACATGGATTTCGAGGGAAGGAACCTTCGGGCTGATTTTGATGACTTTTCGGTGATGAGTTTATACTTGCCATCGGGGACAAATATCCAGCGATTGGATCATAAATTCATGTTCATGGATGATTTTCAAAATTACATTGACGAACTCAAAAAAGAAACGCCAAATCTTATCATCTGTGGCGATTATAACATTTGCCATGAAGCAATAGACATTCATGATCCTATCAGGAATAAGAACATATCGGGATTTTTACCGCAAGAAAGAGCCTGGCTTGATGGGTTCATGAAGTCCGGATTTGTGGATAGCTTTCGCCATTTCAACAGTGAGCCGCACCAATATTCGTGGTGGAGTTACCGCGCTGGAGCGAGAGGGAATAACAAGGGCTGGCGCATTGATTACAATTTAGTAAGCGATACCCTAAAACATAAACTGAAAAGAGCCGTTATTCTTCCTGATGCAGTCCATTCAGATCATTGCCCTGTTTTAGTGGAATTAGAATAGCCTTTTCAGGAGCTATTTCCCGCTATCCGTTGCAATCTTTTTATCAGCCGAAAAGGCTGATAAAAAGGATTTTCACTTTTATCGGGGCTAGGACATCCAAATATAATTTGAATTTTTGCTTTCGAAAACAACAGTAATATCAACATAAATACCAACAAAAATGATTAAAAGAGTTTCCATCGGATTATTAGTATTGGCACTTTCAACCTCCTGTGTGTCTAAGAAAATATACAATGACTTAGAAAGTAAGTTCACCGATTTAAAAAAAGAAAATAGAAGCCTGGCTGATGACAACGCCGATTTGCTAAAGGATAAAAACCAATTAGAATTAGATCGCGATGCCTTAAAAATGGATTTAAGCAAATCAAAGTCGGAGTTGGATAAATTAAAAATGGAGTACGCGGCAGCTCAAAATAAATTTAAAGTGCTGCAGGATTCTTACGCAGCTTTAGAAAAAAACAGCAGCGACGCTATGCAAAGCAACATGAAAAAAAATCGTGATTTGCTGGAACAATTAGACGAAAAAGGGAAAGCTTTGGCTCTTGAACAAGAGAGTTTGAATAAAAGTTCCCAGCGTTTGCAGGAATTAGAAAATTTGATTGCTGCCAAAGAAGCGAGCATGAAAAAACTAAAAGAAACGTTGTCAAAAGCGTTGAATAGTTTTGAAGGAAAGGGCTTAACAGTAGAACAAAAAAACGGAAAAGTATATGTTTCTATGGAGAATAAACTACTTTTCAATTCCGGAAGTTGGGCGGTAGGTTCTGAAGGGAAAAAAGCAGTAATTGAAGTAGGTAAAGTTTTGGGTGACAATCCAGATATTTCCGTGCTGATAGAAGGACATACAGATGATGATGCTTTTACAGTTTCAGGTCCAATAGCGGATAACTGGGATTTATCTACTAAAAGAGCTACAGCAATAGTAGCGATTTTGAGCGAAAACAAAAAAATTAACAAACAAAACTTAACGGCTGCAGGACGAGGTGAATTTTCTCCTTTAGCAAGTAATTCAACTGCCGAAGGAAAAGCAAAAAACCGCAGAATCGAAATTATTCTTACACCAAGATTAGACGAAATTTCTAAGATGTTGAATGAGATAAATTAAGTTTCAAAAAGGTGATAATTACAAAGGTTCAAAGTTTATGCTTTGAACCTTTTTTGGTTAAAATAAATTTTTTACCGCTAATTCGTTCAATCCAATTGTTGACGAAAGTTTTTTAATTGGCGAATTAGGGGTTTTTATTTTTTTAAATATCCGACTTAGTCTTAAATAAACGTTTCTCAATTTTGTGTTAACAGTAAATCAAAACGACAAACAAATTTTATCTTTGTTTTCGAAAATTAAAATACAATTTCCTTGAATATGAAATACACAACGTTACCTAATACTGATATAAAAGTCAGCAAAATTTGCCTTGGAACCATGACTTTTGGGCAACAGAACACAGAGGCAGATGGTCATGCTCAAATGGATTATGCATTAGAAAACGGAGTCAATTTCTTTGATACTGCCGAAATGTATTCTGTGCCGGCGCGTCAGGAAACTTATGGAAGTACAGAGAAAATTCTTGGGACTTGGTTCAAAAAATCAGGCAAAAGAGAAGAAATAGTTTTAGCTTCAAAGATTGCGGGACCTAATCCCAATTTTACGTACATGCGCGAGAAAAATGATTTTTCGGCAGCCAGTATCAAATTTGCATTAGATCAAAGTTTACAACGTTTACAAACGGATTATATTGATGTGTATCAGTTGCATTGGCCAGAGCGAAAAACGAACTTTTTTGGACAACGCGGTTTCAAAGTGCAAGACGATGCATGGGAAGATAACATTCATTCTGTTCTGGAGACATTAGACGGGTTTATTAAAGAAGGGAAAATAAATCACATAGGACTTTCTAATGAGACGCCTTGGGGTATCATGCGTTTTCTGGAAGAAAGTAAATACAATAATTTGCCAAGAGTAAAAACCATTCAAAATCCATATTCTTTATTGAATAGACTTTTTGAAGCGGGTTCTGCCGAAATTTGTTTAAGAGAAAACGTGGGTTTATTGGCTTATTCTCCAATGGCTTTTGGCGTTTTGTCCGGTAAATTCCTGACAGGCGAAAGTCTTCCAAATGCGAGAATAAAATTATTTCCGCAGTTTTCAAGATACAATAGCGAGCAGTGTACAGCAGCCACAAGATTATATCAGGAAATTGCCAAGAAAAATGGACTGTCCTTGACGGAGTTGTCTTTGGCATTTATAGAGCAACAGCCTTTTGTAACCAGCACAATTATAGGCGCAACAACTATGGAACAATTAAAAGAAAATATTGACACGATTAAAGTATCGCTTTCGGATGAGGTTCTAAAAGCTATTGATGAAGTTCAGGCTATAATTCCTGATCCGGCTCCATAATTTGTTAAAATAAAAAATGTAAATTTAAATCTTCAAGAAACCCTGTCAGAGCTCAAAACGCTGACAGGGTTGTTTTTTAATTTTAGTATTAAAGATCAAATTCCTCATCAACGGATAATGAATCGATTTTTACTTGTGTAGTATCTTGCGTTTTAATTCTTAGAAAAGATCGTGCCGGCCCAGAAATAATGATGCGTTGGGATTGATAAATAGTGTCGTCAGGACTTAACAATCCTCTCCTGAACATAATATTAGTTAAGAAAGATTCTTGTTTTATGGCAAAATCTTTTAGCATTCCTTGGTCGTTAAACTGGTACATGAATTTCTTTGGACTTGGAATAATTCTGGCGAGATAAAGACATTCATTCAAATTTAATTCTGATGGACTTTTCTGGAAATAAAACCGACTTGCTTCACCAATTCCGTATACATTTGGTCCCCATTCAATAATATTAAAATAGACTTCCAGCATGCGTTCCTTGCTTACAATTCTGTTATTTTCAAGGATGTAAACCAGTAAGATTTCTTCGAGTTTGCGGGATACTGTTTTTTCGCGGGTAAGAAAAACATTTTTTACTAATTGCATGCTAATGGTGCTGGCACCTCTTGCGAATTTTTTGGTTTTAATGTTTTTTATGATGGATTGTTTGAATGCTTCATTAATAAAACCATGATGAGAAAAGAAAGAAGGATCTTCCGTAGTCAGAACACATTTTCTTAAATAAGCGGATGTTTGGTTTAAAGGCGTATAATTTGCATTGGCAGAACCAACCAAAATTGGGCGTTGCAATACGTTTTTTATAAGTGCCCGGTAAATAAATTCTCCATTGAGTTTGTTGAGGTTTGCTTCCCCGTATTTTGTAATTTTTAGATTTTCCTTCTTTATATTGCTATCAAAAACCAGCTGATCAGGTTTGTTTTTGTTGTAAGAGAAATTTAGATTATAATCAAAATTTCCTTGTGCTTCCATTCCTTGAAAATGTGTGAACAAACCATCAGGAAGTGAGGAGATGAAATCCTGTGCTTTCATCTTTGGAATAACTACTTTGAGTTTGTAAACGGTGTCTTTATTGGTTTCGTAAGCCACATAAGGATGAAATTTCACCTTATTAAATTGAACCGTTGAAGTACTGTCTATCGAAATAAAATCAGAACCGAACAAGAATCGAAAGTCAAAACGCGCATTTTTAATGACGACATCTTTACTGGCAATTTTAGGATGATTTACTTTTAAATTTTTGATAGAGGTAAAACCGTCGATATGCAATTCATCTCCATCACGATCTATATTCTGAATATTTAATCGAATGGAGTCAAAACTCGATTTTAGGTTGTAACGTTCGTCAAAGTAAGGAACCTTGATTGCGCCGGTATCAATATTAAAGAAACGAATGTCAGCTTTTTTATTTCTTGGATCGGCAAACCCTTTTATTTTCCAACGTTGTGTAAAAGTATTAGTTTGAACTCTTATTGAAGTTTCCAGTTGCTCATCAACCAATCGCATTTTTTGGAAATTAATCGTCGCTTTTTTTCCGTTGTCATTTAACCGAAAGGAAAGATTGTCTAAAATCATGTCGGTTGGAACTAAATTCAGTGCTTTAGAGATAATGCGATAGGCAAATTCAGCATAATCTCTTTTTTCTTTCCCAATTTCTGTTTGCTTGTCTTTTTTTATAAAAGCATCAAAATTTCTTATTTTTCCTTTGTTAGTAAGCTGTACAAAACCATTCTTGATGTTTAAAGTTCCAAGTTGTACATCGCCTATCAGTAGTTTCCAGATGTTGACACTTGTTCTTAATTTTTGTATTTTAAAGAGTGTGTCTGCGTTTTTTGGAGCTAAAATAACATCAGAAAGGTTTAAAGTTGAAAACCCATCAAAAGAAGCTTTTTTTACTGAAAAAGTACTGTTATAATCGATTTCCATTGTATTAGAAACCTTGGCGATGGTTTGCTGTAAAACTGCATCTCGAAATATATAAAAAACACTAATTAAAACTGTAAACAATACGATTAATATTGTAGACGCTAGAATTATTTTTTGTTTTCCGGTTCTCATAAACAGTTTGTTATTGAATAGAAACCACAAAGTGATTTTAACTGTAAAGTAAAGGAAAAAACTAGTGTGGGTATGATTTTATCGTATTATTTAGGACTTTTTTGTGTATTGCGATTTACGAACGCAAAGCTGTTAGTGATAACAAGCTTTTGTATTATTTAAGGACAGATCGAAATTCCTGGCGGTATTGTGAAGCACTTTTGCCTGCAAACGCCTTGAAAGATTTATTGAAGTAACTAAAATTATTGAAACCGCTTTCATAGCATATTTCAGTTATGCTGATTGGTTTTTCAGCCAGCAACTTGGAGGCGTGTACAAGACGATAGTCATTTACAAAATGGGTGAATGTTTTATTCGTAATTTTTTTAAAATACCTACAAAAAGACGGTACCGTCATACTAACGATTACCGCTACTTCTTCAAGTGTAATGTGCTCTTGAAAATTGTCTTTTACATAATTAAATACTGCATTGATGCGGTCATTGTCCTGCATCTGCATTTCCATCGAAAATCCATCTGCATTCAAAATGGTAAATTCATTGGATAATTCTAATTCACTTAGAATACTTAACATCGTCATCAACTTTTCAAAATACGACTGTTTTTCCATGGATTCTATTTTAATGCCGATGTTCTTTTTAGTTTCTCCTTCAAAAGCAATTCCGGCTTTGGCTTGACTAAAAAGATTTTGAATGTTTCTCATTTCAGGAATATTAAAAAATTCATTCCCTAGAAAATCTGGCTTCATTTGGATAACCGTTTCGTTTTTATTTCCTGTTTCTTCATTGGTAAACCCGCAATGAGGCAGATTACTGCCAATAAGGATTAGGTCACCATCCGTATAATAGGATATATGGCTTCCTATTTGTCGTTTGCCTGAACCGCCGTTTACAAACACTAGTTCGATTTCAGGATGATAATGCCATAGGTGCGCTTTACTGTTAGCGTTTTCAATATATTGGGAATAGTAAAAGGAACTTCCAAAGGATGGAGTTATAATTTCGAATGCAGGTGGTACTATTTTCATAGACTACGTATTTAGAATAGCACAAAATTACCTAATATAAGTATAAAATTACCTTTTTTAACCTTAATCGTTTTCGTAAAAGGTAAAATAGCACATAAATCAGAAAATCCTGTAGTACTTCATAATGAATCCCTTAAGGTAATTTAGCATCAGATAAATAATCAATTATAAATCTAAAAATTTACTATTATGAAAAAGATTTTAAAATTTAGTTTAGTGCTAGCCGCAGTAGCATTAACTGCCGTAGAAGCACATGCAGGAAACGCTGATTTCTCGTTAGATTTAAAAAAAGAAGAGGGAAAGACGGTGAGTTTTACTTTAAGAGAGATCAAAAAAATCGATTTGTCGATTTATGACACGAGTGATAATTTAATTTATCAAGAAAAGGTTACTTCTGGTGACGATATTAATAGAACGTATGACTTAACTGCTTTTCCAGAAGGTGTTTATTTCTTAGAAGCGGAAAGTGATCTTAAAATTTCAAGATACAAAATTGAGGTTGTTGGTAAAGTAGCTAAATTATCTGTTGATGCTATTTCAGAAGTGTATAAGCCGGTTTTGGTAAACAAAAACGGAACTGTAACGTTTAATATGTTAAACACAAGTAAAGCACCTGTTGCCGTTAAAATTTATAGCTCAAATGACACAGAGCTTTATAACGAAACCATATCTGGAGAATTAAATGTGGGTAAGATATTTAACGTAAGTAATGTGGAAGGAGACAAATGTACATTTGTTATCACTTCTAATGGTAAAACTTTTGTCGAAACAGTTGATGTAAAATAATAATTAAGGAATTTGTGGTAATTAAGAGGCTGTCTATTTTAGGCAGCCTCTTTTTTTTAGTGCAATCGTCGTAAAACGGAAAGGTAATTAAACCAAATAATTAAGGATATGATCCTATGAAACATAGAATTTTTTAACCTTTGCAACGATTTCATTTAAGGTCATTTTGTCTGCTGTTTCAACTGCTTTTAGTTTATTGGCAAATAATTTTTCATCCTGAATTTTTTGTTCCAATCTGATCTTTGTTTCAGCGGGGCCAAAAACAAAAAGTTCATCTGCTCCTTTTACATAAGATAGCACTTCTTTTATAAAGAAATCTAGTTGTTCTTTTTTTCGGTTTTCAAATTTTGACTCGCTATTGCCATGATGACCTCCAGAAAAGGTGCCTTTGTTCCCTTCCTTATCGTGGTAAACGCTGTTTTCAACATCAGAGTCTATTTCGGAAATTTTTTCGTCTTTACCACCTTCCAGAGTGACAATAATTGCCTTTGAGGTGTCTATCCAGATTCCAGTTTGTCTTTTCATGTCTTTATTTTTTTATGTTAAAGAAGCTTAGTGTATAAAAGCTTTATTTCTTAAAATTCAAAAATCAGAAAGTGCCTGATCAAAATCACATTTTTTTAAATCTTTTGAACTAAAACTGAAACATAAATTTACAAATTATTAATTATAACCATCCCAAATTTTAGTTATAAGTTCGTTTTAATGCGAAGATTAAAAGTTTGATTACAAACAGATTAATTCAAATAAATATTATCCAACCAATTCACTGGTGATATCCTATGCGTTGGGTCGGCGAAGTAATTATACAACTTTTTGCCTTCAGAAAAGACAGCAGATTATATGTTTCATGTTTTTGATTGGCATATTTTAGTTAAAGTGAAGAACCTTCGCCCATTCTATTGTAGTATTCCAAGCCTTTTTTTGCGAAGAAGCGTTTGTGAAAATCAGAAACCTCAGGAATTTGAGGAAATTTTTCATGAAAAAGCATTTCATAATAGGCTTGCCATTCCCTTTCATTTTTATCTTCAATGCTATTTTCTTTCGTTTTTTGACCTACGTGAATCATTTCATGCGCCAGGAGATTGAGCATTAATGTCAGCGGATATTCGAAAGTATTTTCAGGAATCCGGATGATTTGAGGTTCTCCAAGAGCACCTTCGGTGGTCATCAGGATAAATTCCGGTTTGGCTTTTTCTCTTAATTCAAAGCCTTTGAAATTGGAGTTTTCTAAACCATATTCTTGTATTAAAAATTGGGCTGCCTTGATAGTTTCACCAAGTTCATGAAAGGAGTTGACGATTTGTAAGTGTTCTTGAAACGATTTCATCTTTTAATGCGTTATTAAAATCATCCAAACAATTCGCTCGCCACATCTTCAATTTTCGCTACCAATCGGATTTTTATTCCTGTATTTTTTAATGCAATTTTATTGTATTTTGACACGAAAATGGTTGAAAAACCTAATTTTTCTGCTTCCTGAATACGTTGGTCCACGCGGTTTACCGGACGAATTTCGCCCGAAAGTCCCACTTCGCCTGCAAAACAAAAATCTTTATTGACTGCAATATCTTCATTCGAGGATAAAATGGCTGCAACAACAGCTAAATCTATCGCTGGATCATCTACTGAAATTCCTCCGGTTATGTTTAGGAATACGTCTTTGGCTCCCAAGCGGAAACCAGCTCTTTTTTCTAATACGGCCAAAATCATATTGAGTCTTTTCGCATTATAACCCGTGGTACTGCGTTGCGGGGTTCCATAAACGGCGGTGCTAACCAATGCTTGAATTTCAATCATCAAAGGACGCATTCCTTCCAGTGTTGAAGCAATCGCTGTTCCGGACAATTCCTCGTCTTTATGAGAAATCAGTATTTCCGAAGGATTAGAGACTTCCCGTAATCCGCTTCCTAACATTTCATAAATTCCTATTTCCGCCGTGGAACCAAAACGGTTTTTCAACGAACGTAAAATTCTATATACGTGATTTCTGTCGCCTTCAAATTGCAAAACGGTATCGACCATGTGTTCCAGGATTTTTGGTCCTGCAATATTTCCGTCTTTGGTGATATGACCAATCAGAATCACGGGAATATTGGTTTCTTTGGCAAATTTGATCAATTCGGCAGTGGTTTCTCTAATTTGAGAAATACTTCCTGGAGTTGATTCAATATAATCGGTATGAAGCGTCTGAATGGAATCAATAATCACGATTTCCGGTTCAATAGCCTCAATTTGCTTGAAGATATTTTGGGTTTTGGTTTCGGTAAGAATATAGCAATTGTCTCCACTAGGAGTGATTCTTTCGGCACGCATTTTTATTTGTTTCTGACTTTCTTCGCCTGAAACATATAAAGTTTTATAAGGCAATTTTAAAGAAATTTGAAGTAAAAGCGTACTTTTTCCAATGCCAGGTTCGCCACCTAAAAGTATAAGCGAGCCAGGAACGATTCCTCCGCCTAAAACGCGATTCAGTTCCCCGTCAGTAGTGTCCATTCGGATTTCCTGAGCAGAATCAATTTCGTTTATTCGTAATGGTTTTGGTGCCTTATTGCTAGAAACAGATTCGCTTTTCCAAGCTGCTTTTTCCTGTTTTTGTATAATTTCCTCGGCTATAGTATTCCATTCTTTACAGGAATTGCATTGTCCTTGCCATTTAGAGTATTGGGCTCCACAATTCTGACAAAAAAAAGTAGTTTTTACTTTTGACATTATTTTTTTGGTGTTAGACTTTGCATGTCGTCAAATTTTTGAAACATCATGTCTTTGGTTAAATCTCCAATTTCCTCTAATTGGGAGGCTTTTTGGTATTGTTTTGCTGCTTTTTTTTGATCGCCTGTTTTCTCATACATCAATCCCAATTCATAGTCGCTCAACATTGATTTTGGATAATTTTTTCGGGCAATACCAGCTAGTTTTTCAAGTTCGGGATATGCTTTATTTTTCAATATAGCTGCTTCAATTGCTTTAAAATCATTGATTCGAACAGGGATATTTAATTTCAATTGTTTTGATAAAAGATCATATTTCGCAGTAAGATAATCAACATATCCTGATGGAAGTATGGCAATTTTATCTGTATATTCCGTTGATGAAATTGGTTTGTACGATTCAAAAATTTGGTATAAGGCATTAGAAATTGAGTACAATACTAAAGAGTAATGAGATGCGCCTTTGAAGTAATCAAATTTATAATTGAGCGAAGGATTGGTTATCAATTTTACATTTGCATCCAGTTTTTTTATCGGTTCCTGCAATTTTTTTACATCGCCATCAGCTGTGGATTGGTAATAAAAAATCGGTTGTTTTAGGTTTGTAAGTTTTTCTGGAATGCGATTTTCCATTTCCGGAACAAGTTCTGGACTTAACGAAATGTAGGCGTTAAATAGTGGAGCATCTTTGTAAAGGAAAAAGTTCAGATATCCCGCCGTGGTATCATGTCCTGCGATAATTCGAAAAGGCGCAACTCGGTACTTTTTTTCTAAATAAGGTAGTAGTTCACCTCCAATAAATTCAAAAAATTGAGCGCCTTTTCCCGAGGGAATTGCATCGGTTTTATCGTAATTGCTGTCATTTACTCGTTCATCGTTTTTGTTTTGATTGATCCCAACAACAATAGTCTCTGGTAGGTCATCCCAATAAGCGCCATAGTTTAAAGCGCCATAAAAAGGATCAAAAAGGTAATCGCCGTCAAGTAAAATAAGAATTGGATATTTTTTGTTTGGGTTCTTCTCGTAGGATGCCGGCAACCCAATTGTAATTTCTCGGCTTGCACCCAGTTTTTGTGAATCGAATGGTTGTGTAGTTTTTTGGGAAAATACTGAAATAGAAAAGAATAATAAGAGTAAAATCTGTTTCATAATTTTAGTGGTTTTAGAAATTAAATTAATTCTAAATGGAGTACCAATATAATACTTTATTTACTTTTATTAAAAACAGACCAACAAAAACAACTGTTATAAAATTTAAGCAAGAAATGCTTGATCTTATAAAGGACTTTGTTGAAAATCTTTAAAAATTCATCTTGTGATTTCGTTAAGGCGGATTTTTTTTCTAAAAACTACGTTAAAGAATTGTCTTTTTCATTAGGAAAAATAATCCATGGTTTGAAGGTTTTTGCTTCTTCAAATTCTAATGTGGCATACGAAATAATGATTATGATATCATCCTTTTGTACTTTTCTCGCTGCGGGTCCGTTGAGGGTTATTACGCCAGAATTTTTTTCGCCTTTGATGGCATAAGTGTCAAAACGTTCCCCATTGTTAATATTTACAATAGAAACTTTTTCTCCTTCAATTATATTAGAAGCTTCTAATAAAGTTTCATCAATAGTAATGCTTCCGATATAATTTAAATCAGCTCCAGTTACTTTTACTCGATGAATTTTTGATTTTACGACTTGAATTTGCATGCTACAAAAGTAATTAATTTAATGAAATAGTGTCAATCAAACGGATATTATTGACGACAATGGCTATAAAAGCACGGTATTTTTTATTTTTATTTTTTCTTAGGCTGGGCAGTAGTGTAGCTTCATCAGCAATTACAAAATACTCTAAAGTAAACATTGGATTTTTTTCAAATGATTGTTGTACCCATTCACTTACCAAAGTAGCACTTTTGCTCATGAATTTTTCTTTTGCAATATTTAATGTCTTAAAGATAATGGCAGCTTCTTCTCTTTCTTTGGCGGATAATCGCTCGTTTCTGGAGCTCATGGCCAAATTATTGGGTTCTCTATAAATGGGACAACCAACAACATTGACTTTTAAGTTGTTTTTTGCGACCATTTTTTTTACAATTTGTAATTGTTGAAAATCTTTTTCGCCAAAATAAGCGTTAGTAGGCTCCACAATTTCAAAAAGACGTTTTACGATGGTGCCAACGCCATCAAAATGACCCGGTCTGAATTTTCCTTCCATTTGGTTTTCCAATCCATCAAAATCGAAAGACTGAGAAACGGGCTGTCCATCATAAATATCTTCAACCGTAGGAGCATATAAAATGATTTTCGAACTTAAAGCTGTAAGTTTTTTTACATCTTCTTCTAATGTCCTTGGATATTTTGCTAAATCTTCAGGATTGTTAAATTGGGTTGGATTTACAAAAATACTGACAACAGTATTTTCATTTTCCAATAATGATTTTTGCATTAATGCCAGATGACCTTGATGCAGAGCGCCCATAGTAGGAACAAACCCAATAGTGGAATGAGTAGTTTTAACAGATTTCAAGAAGTCTATCAAAGCCGCTTTTCCGTAGAATATATGCATGATGGTATTGTTAAAATTAAATGCAAACTTACTATTTTAGTTAATAACTGCATAAATTTTTGTAATTTTGCGTGGTTTTTATTACCAATAAACTAAGTAAATTACAATATGAAAGATAAGAGGATATTATATGTATCATCTGAAGTGGTGCCTTACCTTGCTGAAAATGAGGTTTCTTTAATGTCTTATGACGTTCCTAAGATGGTCAATGATCAAGGTGGACAGATAAGAATTTTCATGCCTAGATATGGAAATATTAATGAAAGAAGACACCAATTACACGAAGTAATTAGACTTTCAGGGATGAATTTGGTAGTTAATGACTTGGATATGCCTTTGATTATTAAAGTCGCTTCCATTCCAAAAGAGAGAATTCAGGTTTATTTTATCGATAATGACGAATATTTCAAGCGGAAAGCAACCTTCACGGATGAGGATGGGGTTATGTATCCGGATAATGATGAAAGAGCTATTTTCTTTGCGAAAGGTGTTGTTGAAACCGTTAAGAAACTAAATTGGGTTCCTGATATTATTCATGTTCACGGATGGATGGCTGCTATGTTACCTATTTATTTGAAACATTTTTATAAAAATGAGGCTCTTTTTTCTGAAACCAAAATTGTCACTTCTGTTTACAGTCAGTCTTTTGAAGGGATTTTGGATGCTGAAATGATTAATAAAGTGAAATTTGACGGAATTCCTAATGAAGCGATTGTTGAATTAGAAACACCTGACTACGAACACATTATGAAAGCAACTATTATGCACTCTGACGCCGTAATTATTGCATCTGAAAACCTGTCTTCAAGTTTAACAAAATTTATAGAATCTTCAGGGAAACCTTTTTTACCTTTCGCCCCGAAAGATAAATTCGCGGAAGCGTATACTAATTTCTACAAAAACGAGGTTCTTTAAATTCAACTTTTATTAATAAATATGTACAATACTTCTTTTTTTAAGAAAATGCTAGTTCTAGCAAGCATTATCCTTTTGTATTCGTGTGATAAAGATTATAATGCGATTGGTGGGGATTTAATTGGTGATAACCATTTTGATTTTAGCACCTATACGTCAAATGTGATAGCCTACAATCAAAAAATAGGTCCTGTACAATCCAATGATTTTGCTGTAAATGGGTTGGGAATTTATACAAATCCTGCTTTTGGGACAACAACCGCTAATTTTGCAACACAATTGAGTTTAGGTTCTGTAAGTCCTGAAATTGGAAGTAATCCCGAAATTGAAAGTGTTGTTTTGACTGTTCCGTATTTTACTGATGCAACTAAAACGGTTACAAATACTGATGGCAGTCATGTTTATGAATTAGATTCTATTTACGGCGGAAATCCTGCTGAAATTAAATTAAACGTTTATGAGTCGGGATATTTTATGCGAGATTTAGATCCTGCAGGAGGATTTCAAGAAGCGCAAAGATATTACACTAATCAGAATGTTAATTTTGATAATGGCAAGATTGGAAATCGTTTGAATGATGATGTAAATGTTGCTCAAAACGACGGTTTCTTTTTTAGTGCTGCTGAATATGTTGAAAAAACCACTGATGCAACTACAAAAGTCGAAACTACAACGCGTACTGCTCCAGGGATGCGATTGAACTTGAATAAAAGTTTTTTTGACTCTAAAATATTACATGCACCGGCCGGTAAATTAGCTACGGCAGATGTGTTTAAAGACTATTTTAGAGGTTTGTATTTCAAGGTAGAAAAATCAGGAAGTAGCGCAGGAAACTTAGCGTTATTGAATTTTAAGTTAGGAAAAATTACTATAAAATATAAAGAAGATTTGTCTACAACAGTTGGTACAGTGGTTACGGTTACCAGAGTTGATAAGTCTATCGTACTGAACATGGTTGGAAATTCAGTAAGTCTTTTAGAGCAAACTAATACAAACGCGTTATACTCGAATGCCACAGCTAATCCAAATACTGTTGACGGAGATGAAAATCTATTCTTAAAAGGTGGCGAGGGTTCAATGGCTATTCTTGATCTTTTTAGTACTCCAGGGGAGCTTACAACTTTGAGATCTAATGGTTGGTTAATTAATGAAGCAAATCTTGTTTTTCACATCGATACAGACAAAATGAAAGATGTTGGAGGAGTAAAAGTTTTTGAACCTAATAGAATCTATTTATTTGACCTGACCAATAATCGTCCGGTTGTTGATTATTTTAATGATGCTACCACAGGTACAAACCCTAAAAACGGGAAATTGATTTATGGAGGTATGATTAATAAAGAAACTGCCACAAATAAAGGGTTGACTTATAAAATCAGAATTACAAATCAGATAAGAAATTTAATAAAAAATTCTGATTCAACAAATGTAAAATTAGGTCTTGTGGTGACTGAAGATATAAGCACGGTGACTTCAAGTTATTTGAAAACACCCAATACTTTTTCTTCACGAGTGCCAAGAGCTAGCGTCATGAATCCGTTAGGGACTATTCTTTACGGAGGAAAATCTACAGTTCCTGTGGACAAAAGATTGAAACTTGAAATTTTTTATACGAAACCTAATTAAGTAGAAATTATGTGTGGAATTGTTGGATATATCGGTTATAGAGAAGCTTACCCTATTGTTATAAAAGGTCTGAAAAGACTAGAATATAGAGGTTATGATAGTGCTGGTGTCATGCTTTATGATGGTGAGAACTTAAAAATTTCTAAAACTAAAGGTAAAGTTGTAGACTTAGAGGAGAGAGCATCGAAAGAAATTTCTATTAATGGGACTATAGGAATGGGACATACGCGCTGGGCTACACATGGTGTACCAAACGATGTTAACTCTCATCCTCATCTTTCGAATTCGGGAAATTTGGCAATAATTCATAATGGAATTATCGAAAATTATGCACCATTGAAGGTGGAATTGATAAAAAGAGGTTACATTTTTCATTCTGATACAGATACCGAAGTATTGGTAAATCTTATAGAAGAAGTACAAAAAAAAGAGAAACTAAAATTAGGAAAAGCTGTGCAAATTGCATTAAACCAGGTTGTTGGTGCATATGCTATTGCAGTTTTTGATAAAAATAATCCAGACGAAATTGTGGCCGCCCGTTTAGGAAGTCCATTGGCAATTGGTGTTGGAGAAGGAGAATATTTTATTGCATCTGACGCTTCACCATTTATAGAATATACGTCTAATGCTATCTACTTAGAAGATGGCGAAATGGCTATTATTAGATTGCACAAGGCGATGAAAGTGAGAAAAATTAAAGATGATTCTTTAGTTGATCCTTATATTCAAGAACTTCAAATGAATTTGGAGCAAATTGAAAAAGGGGGTTACGATCATTTTATGCTTAAGGAGATTTTTGAACAGCCAAATGTAATTAAAGATACCTATCGTGGAAGACTTCATGCGAATGAAGGAATTATCAAAATGTCAGGCGTAGAAGATAATTTAGAAAAATTCTTAAATGCTGACCGAATTATAATCGTGGCTTGTGGTACATCATGGCATGCCGGTTTAGTGGCAGAATACATATTTGAAGAATTTGCTCGAATTCCTGTAGAGGTAGAATATGCTTCAGAATTTAGATATAGAAATCCAATTATCAACAGTAAAGATGTTGTTATAGCGATATCTCAATCTGGTGAAACCGCTGATACCATGGCGGCTATAAAATTAGCCAAAGAGCACGGTGCTTTTGTTTTTGGAGTATGTAATGTAGTTGGTTCTTCTATTTCAAGAGAAACTCATGCTGGTGCTTATACTCATGCTGGACCAGAAATTGGTGTTGCATCAACAAAGGCATTTACGACTCAAATTACGGTGTTAACAATGATAGCGCTTCGATTGGCTAAAGCTAAAGGTACATTGTCAAATACTGACTTTCATAGGTATTTACAAGAATTGGAAATCATTCCCGAGAAAGTTAAAGAAGCATTAGAAACAAATGATAGAGCTAAAGAAATTGCGGCTACATTTAAAGATGCGCCAAATTGCTTGTATTTAGGAAGAGGGTATAATTTTCCCGTGGCTTTAGAAGGAGCTTTGAAACTTAAAGAAATATCCTACATTCATGCAGAAGGTTATCCAGCGGCAGAAATGAAGCATGGCCCAATTGCTTTAATAGATGAACATATGCCTGTTGTGGTAATTGCGCCAAAACAAGGTCATTATGATAAAATTGTAAGTAATATTCAGGAAATAAAGTCTAGAAGCGGAAGAATAATAGCAATTGTTACTAAAGGAGATACTCAAGTTCGTGAATTAGCGGATTATGTTATTGAAATTCCGGAAACCTCGGATGCGTTATCTCCGTTAATAACTACAATACCGTTGCAGCTTTTGTCTTATCATATTGCTGTTATGAGAGAATGTAATGTAGATCAGCCGCGTAACCTTGCTAAGTCTGTTACGGTGGAATAAAACACTATTTGAAACTATTTTATAAAAAAAGCGAGATTTTTGATCTCGCTTTTTTTTTTGGATAAAAATAAATGAAACTATTCATTTTTATGATAAACTCAAATTTTTCTTAAAATTAGTATGTACGCATAGTATATTGCAACATTTTAACACATAAACAGAGATTAGTATAAAAATCATATTGTCGTAAATGTGTTAAAATGTTGGTGTAACGTTAACAATAATGAATTATTTTTAACGTTTTTTTATTAATATTAAAAATAATTGTACTTTGGCAGCATAAATCAAAAAATTTAACCAAATGAGAGTGTATTTACTTTTTTTGTCATTGTTTTTTTGCAGCTTAACGTTTGCTCAAAATACAATTTCGGGTGTTGTTACTGACAGTAACAATCAGCCTATTCCTGGAGCCAATATTAAAATTGTTGGTGAAACCTCCGCTACTGTTACAGGGATGGATGGTTCATTTACTTTGCAATCTTCAAAAAAACCACCTTACGTGATCAATGTTAGTAGCGTGGGGTTTGGAGCACAAAAAGTAACGATTTCATCGAATAATCAAAAAGTAGCAGTTAAACTTGCTGACGAAGAAACAAAATTGAATGAGATAGTCGTTTCTGCTTCAAGAACTCCAGAAAGAGTGTTGGAATCTCCCGTTACAATTGAAAGAATGGGTATTGCTGACATAAAAAAATCGGCGTCTGCGACTTTCTATGATGGTTTGGAAAATATGAAAGAAGTTCAAATGAACACAAGTAGTTTGTCTTTTAAATCAATAAACACGCGTGGTTTCGCAACAGTAGCCAATACACGTTTTATGCAATTGGTAGATGGAATGGATAATTCATCGCCATTGTTGAATTTTGTATTAGGAAATATGATTGGTGTTTCTGAAATTGATGTTCAAAGTGTAGAGTTATTGCCAGGAGCTTCTTCTGCTCTATATGGTGCAAATGCTTTTAACGGTATTTTATTTATGAATAGTAAAAGCCCATTTACAAGTCAAGGAATTACTGCTTATGCAAAATTTGGACAGACAAGTCAAGAAGCTGCTGGGACAAATGACTATATTGACTATGGCGTAAGAATGGCGCATGCTTTCAGTTCAAAATTAGCAGGGAAAGTAAACTTTACTTACATGCGTGGAACGGATTGGTATGCAACAAACTATGATGACAAGACTCGTTCAGGTATTGATAGAAGTAATGTAAATTATGATGGAATAAATGTTTATGGTGACGAGGTTTCCACAAATATAAAGGGAGTTGGGCAGTCGTTAGCCTCTTTAGGTTTGATTTCTCAAGCTGCCGTAAACTTACTTCCAAATTATAATGTAAGCAGAACTGGATACAATGAAATCGATTTAACAAATAACAAGGCTAGTAATACTAAAATCGACTTTTCACTTCATTACAGACCTTTTGGGAATGAAAAGTTAGAGGTTATTTGGCAAAGTAAATTTGGTTTTGGAAATGCTGTATACCAAGGAGCCAATAGATATTACTTGAATGACTTTTTTATGCAACAGCATAAATTAGAATTCAAAGGGAAAAACTTTTTCGTAAGAGGGTATACAACTAATGAGGATGGTGGAAAATCATATGATATGCTTTTTACAGGTATTAATGTAAATAGAAAATGGAAAGATGACAAGACATGGTTTGGTCAATATGCTGGAGCCTACATTCAATCTACATTAGGAGGAATGACACCTGAAAATGCACACATAGTTGCAAGAAATACGGCTGATACAGGAAGATTTCTTCCAGGTACACCAGAATTTAAAGCTGCTTTTAATAGTGTTATTGCTGATCCAAGTGTGCTTTCGGGTTCGAAATTGGTTGATAATTCAAGAATATACCACTCTGATGCTAATTATAATTTTAAAGACATTGTAAAATTTGCAGAAATTCAGGTTGGAGGATCTTTTAGATTGTATGAGTTGAATTCTCATGGCCGAATTTATACAGATGCAAACGGACCAATTAATTATACTGACTATGGTTTTTATACTCAGTTAACAAAAAAATTAATGGACGATAGATTGAAATTTACAGGATCTGTTCGTTATGATAAATCAAAAAATTTCGATGGAAATGTTTCTCCAAGAGTATCTCTTGTGTATTCAGCAGGGGAAAGAAAGAATCACAACTTTAGAGCTTCTTTTCAAACAGGTTTTAGAAACCCATCAACCCAAGATCAATACATCGGGTTTAATGTAGGAAGTGCTTTGCTTCTTGGTTCAGCTCCTGACAACCTAACAAGATATAGCGAAGTTTGGCCTGTTTCAACTGCAGTTGGTCAAGCTTTAGCCGGAGGAACAACGGTTGTTTTAACTGGTTTAAATGCTTACAATAATTCGTATACCGCTTCCTCAGTAGCTGCTTTTAGTGCTCTAGCGGCTAGTAATCCTATTGCGGCTTCTGCATTATTAAGAAAAACAAACGTAAATTATGTAAAACCTGAACAAGTTAAAGCATTTGAGTTGGGATATAGATCATTCATAGAAGACGTTTCGGTTGATATCAATGGGTATTATAATATTTATAACGATTTTATTGGAAATTTAAATGTTGTAGCACCTTTATATGGTACTACGCAAGATTCTCCAAATCCTCTTGCGGGTCCAACGAATCCGGGTGCTCAAACGTTACATGCACTTCAAAATGGTAATTTCAGAGTGTATCAATTGTATACTAATACTAATGTAGAAATTAAATCTCTTGGATTTGGTCTTGGACTTTCTAAAAAAGTATATAAAGACTTTGAATTTGGAGTTAATTATAATTTTGCTGAATTTAAATTTGACCAAGCTAAAGATCCAAGTTTTGAAGCAGGTTTTAACACGCCAAAACATAAGTTGAAAGCTTCATTTGGAAACGAAAAGTTATTTGAAAATTTTGGATTTAACGTAAGTGGAAGATGGAATAGCGAATATTTATGGCAATCTACAATGGTAGATGGTATGATTAGCGCGGCTACGGTGGTTGATGCTCAAATCAATTATAACATACCAAAATTAAAATCAACACTTAAATTAGGAGCTTCTAATATTGGAGGGAAAGAATACAGTCAAGTATTAGGCGCTGGATTAATTGGGCATCAATATTTTGCTTCTTGGACGATTAATCCTTAATTAAATCAATAATTTTTAAAAAATACAACCATGATAAAAAATTTCAAATGGCTACTATTGGTTTCGTTAACCTTTATAGCATGTAATAACGACGATGAAAATTCGACACCTGTTGAAGTTCCGGTAACATCAGGTAGTGCAAGTTTTACAAAATATGTTGCCTTGGGAGATTCATTCGCTGCAGGATATAGTGATGGGGCTCTTTTCAAAAAAGGACAAGAAGGTTCTTATGTGAATATTTTAGCTCAACAATTTGTCACTGCTGGTGGAGGCGATTTTAAAACGCCTTTCACATCGGATAATTTGGGAGGATTGTTATTAGGAGGAAATGTAATTGCTGGTACTCGTTTGTACTTTAAATTAAGTACATCTTCTCCGACTCCGGTTCCAGGTGTTCCAACAACTGAGGTGACTTCAAAAATTACAGGACCTTTTAATAATTTAGGAGTTCCCGGAGCAAAAAGTTATCATCTTATTGCTCCTGGTTATGGAAATGTTGCTGGAGTAGCTACAGGTGCTGCAAATCCTTATTTTGCAAGATTTGCAACTGCATCGGGAACAACAGTTTTGGCAGATGCTTTAGTTCAGGCTCCCACTTTCTTTTCTTTGTGGATAGGAGGGAATGATGTTTTGGGTTATGCTACTTCTGGAGGTATTGGTGTAAACCAAACAGGTAATTTAAATCCAGCTACTTATGGCGGAAATGACATAACAGATCCTAATGTTTTTGCAAGTGTTTATTCAGGATTAGTCAATGGTTTAACAGCAAATGGAGCAAAAGGAGTGGTGGCTAATCTTCCTTATGTAAGTACGCTTCCATATTTCACGACCGTTCCTTATAATCCTTTGACTGCTAAAGTTCTTGGTGGTGGTAGTGAAGCGGTAGGACAGGCTACTATAGGTGCGTTAAATGCACAATTGTATGGGCCATTAAAACAAGCGTTAACGGCGTTTGGAGCAGGAACTAGAATTAACCTTCTTTCTACAACGGCTGCTAATCCAATGTTGATTAAGGATGAGTCTTTAACAAATTTATCTGCTCAATTAACGGCAGCTTTTACTCCGAGTTTGGGAGCGGCAACAGCAGCTTTTTACGGAACTGTTTTTGGGCAGGCTCGACAAGCTACTGCTACGGATTTAGTGCTTTTGCCAACTCAATCTGCAATAGGAGCAGCTCCTACCGCAAGTGATTCTGGTATTGGAATGGCACCGCCTTCTCCTTTAAATAAATTCGGAATTACGTATCCATTACAAGATAAGCACGTATTAATACCAACGGAAATTGCGGAAGTTAAAGTTGCTACAGATGCTTATAATGTTACTATAAAAGCAATTGCAGATGCTAAAGGTCTGGCTTTTGTTGATACTAAAGCTATTATGACTCAATTGTCAACTGGAGGTGTTGTTAGTAATAGTTTCACACTCACTTCAGCTTATGTGACCGGTGGAGCGTTTTCGCTTGATGGTGTTCATCCAGGGCCGAGAGGTTACGCATTAATAACAAATGCATTTATGGCTGCAATTAATGCTAAATACTCTTCAACTTTAAAACCGGTTGATTTGAGTCTTTATCCAATATTGTATCCTGCAGTTATTCAATAAAATTGTTTTTAATTTTTGATAAAGAAACCACCCATTTTGTAATGAGGTGGTTTCTTGTTTTAAGTGGGATAAAAGGTTTTTGTTTGTTTTAGATCCGTTTTTAAATAATACTTTAATTTTTTCATGTTTTTTATAGAAAAAGGTATTGATTTTTTATTTTAAAAAATTATCTTTGCGCACTGAAAAAAGTGTCTAATCGATAAGTTTCGATTGGTTCTGTTTCATAAACCTAAATAGCTATTTAATAAATACATAAGTAATGTCTAAAGTAATAGGAAAAGTTGCCCAGATCATTGGCCCAGTAGTTGACGTTGTTTTCAACGGTAAGGATGTTGAACTTCCAAAAATTTATGATTCATTAGAAATCACAAAAAAAGATGGTACTTTATTAGTACTTGAAGTGCAATCTCACATTGGTGAAAACACAGTTCGTACCATTTCGATGGACTCAACAGATGGTTTGAGTAGAGGTTATGAAGTAGTTGGAACAGGAAATCCTATCCAAATGCCAATCGGTGCCGATGTTTACGGTCGTTTGTTCAACGTAATTGGAGATGCCATTGATGGTTTAGGAAACTTGCCAAAAACAGGTGAAAACGGAATGTCTATTCACAGACAAGCACCTAAATTTGAAGATTTATCTACTTCTTCTGAAGTTTTATTCACGGGTATTAAAGTAATTGATTTAATTGAGCCTTACTCAAAAGGGGGTAAAATTGGATTGTTCGGTGGTGCTGGAGTTGGTAAAACAGTATTGATCCAGGAGTTGATCAACAATATCGCAAAAGGTCACGGTGGACTTTCAGTATTCGCAGGAGTAGGAGAAAGAACACGTGAAGGAAATGACTTACTTCGTGAGATGTTAGAGTCAGGAATTATAAAATACGGTGATGAATTCATGCACTCTATGGAAAATGGAGGATGGGATTTATCTAAAGTTGATATGCCAGGAATGAGAGAGTCTAAAGCTACTTTCGTTTTCGGTCAAATGAATGAGCCTCCAGGAGCTCGTGCTCGTGTAGCACTTTCTGGATTGTCGATTGCGGAATATTTCCGTGATGGAGCAGGTACTGATCAAGGGAAAGACGTTTTGTTTTTCGTTGATAATATCTTCCGTTTTACACAAGCAGGTTCTGAGGTTTCGGCACTTTTAGGTCGTATGCCATCTGCGGTAGGTTACCAACCAACATTGGCTACTGAAATGGGAGCGATGCAAGAGCGTATTACATCTACAAACAAGGGCTCTATTACATCTGTACAAGCGGTTTACGTTCCTGCGGATGATTTAACTGACCCGGCTCCGGCTACAACTTTTGCTCACCTTGATGCTACTACTGTATTGTCTCGTAAAATTGCTGAGTTAGGTATTTATCCTGCAGTTGATCCATTGGATTCAACTTCAAGAATCCTTACACCGCAAATTTTAGGTGATGAGCATTATGACTGTGCACAAAGAGTGAAAGAAATTTTGCAAAAATACAAACAATTACAAGATATTATTGCGATTCTTGGTATGGAAGAATTATCTGAAGAAGATAAATTAGCCGTTTCAAGAGCGCGTCGTGTTCAACGTTTCTTATCTCAACCTTTCCACGTTGCGGAGCAATTTACAGGGTTAAAAGGGGTGTTAGTTGATATCAAAGATACTATTAAAGGATTTAATATGATTATTGACGGTGAATTAGATCACTTGCCAGAATCCGCTTTTAACCTTAAAGGTACTATTGAAGAAGCCATCGAAGCTGGAGAAAAAATGTTAGCGGAAGCATAAATTAGTGTTCAGTGTTCAGTCTCAGTATTTAGTACTGTGACTGTAAACTGAGACTGTAAACTAAAAAATATGTTATTAGAAATAGTATCACCAGAAGCAAAATTATTTTCAGGAGAAGTAACTTCGGTTACATTGCCAGGAATTGACGGAAGTTTTCAAATATTGAATCATCACGCTCCTATTGTTTCTATATTAGGAAAAGGAGTTATTAAAATTGCAGCTTCAAGCTTCCATTTTACCAAGGATGTAGTAAGTAAGTTTACTAAAATAGATGATCAAAATTACACGCTTGCTATTGTTTCAGGAACAATCGAAATGAAAGACAATAAAGTTATTATTTTAGCAGACTAAAATAATTTCTATTTATAAAATGAAAGCCCTGCAATTTGCAGGGCTTTTTTTATTTCCAATCCCAAAGCATAATATTCCAATTGATGCCCTCTTCTTCATAACTGTCTATTTTTTTGAAACCAATGGATTCGTGTGCATTCATAGAGCGTTGATTTATTGCTGCAACTTCTGTAATCAAATAATCAAACTCATGTTGAAGTTGCGTTCTGTAAAAATCATATAATCCGCGAAATATTCCTTGTTTTCTATAGTTTTTATCTACACAAACTTGGCCCATTATAACATACGATTTATTGGGTGATAACACTGAGTCTATTCTTTCAAACATTGGAATGAGAACTTCAATTTCATTTCTAAAATTAGAGAGCATCACCAATGCAAAACCCACAACTTTTTTCCCTTCCTTTGCAATAATATGCGCGCAAGCGGTATTCATTTGATCTAATAACGCTACGGTATGTTGTACTGTTACAAATCCCTCTTGTAGTTTTTCCTCAGAACTTATATTTTGAGAACTATTTAGTAATTGAAGTTCTCTAATTTGTTGCAGTTCGTCTAGGGTTGATGCTCTTTTATAAAGTATAGGTTTCATTTTATTTTAAGGATCACGGTTTAATTAATAGCGCTTTGCTATCTCTGTAGTCCTAATATTAGGAAATCTTTAATTATACTAAATGGATTTAGATTTTATTCTTCACTTAATCTCAAATTCATTTCTATATAATATTTTTCATTGTATTTTCCGGAAACTACAAGTGCTCCTGAAATTAAAACTAGATTTTTTATAATGTATTGTCCAATTAAAGTTGGACAAAATGGAAAGGAGTTAAAACAAATTGTTTTTAAAATAAAAATGGGAAAAAGTGTAACTGTCATGTGAAGTAATAACAACAGAATTGTATAAGGAATGAATTTTTTTATCAGTAGACCAAGTCCAATAAGTACTTCACAGATTCCAAGAATTGGGATGAATATTTCTGGTCGAAACCAATAAACGGTTTGCTCCACCAATTCACCTGCGGGACTGATCCCAAAAATCTTTAAAGCTCCAAACCAAACGTAAACTATTGCCAGTGAAATTCGCATCACATTGATACTATGCTTTTCCATTTTTTTGCTAAATCTAAAATAAAGAAGGTTGAATGTTGGTCTCATAATAGAATGTTTGAATATGTTAGTTGTATCGCTTGGTGTCTTGCAAGATTAGAAAAAGAAGTTATTGTATTGTGAAATTCAACTGCTAAAAGATAAAAAGCCTAACAGATTTCCAACGTCTGTTAGGCTGTAGTTGATAAACTGAAATATTAAAACAAACCATTAAAACAAAGTATCAACTTAATTATTTGTATTATTCTGCGCCATCAACAGCGGCTCTTGCAATGGCAAAACCACCTACTTTTTCGCCTAATTCAAGTCCTTTTTCGCAGTCACTTCTATAATGAATACAGCCAAACATTCGAGAATCGGATGCTTCTTTTGCCATATTTATAAAACTTTTTGCTTTTGCAGGAATAATATGCGATAAAACTGCACAGGCAGCGCCGCTAAATGTAGAGTGTCCAGACACATAGGAAGGAAAATTAGGGGTTCCTGTCAATGTTTTTATAGAAGGGTCCATTTGGGATGGTCGTGGGTTAAAGTAAGTGTATTTTGCGTCCCAACAGCTAATGGCAGCGTCCATCATGGCAATATTCAATAGTGCCATATTTCTAGCCCAACGCACTTCACTATAATCTTGTTCTACAAATGATTCAGCTGCAATAGCATTCCAGTGTCCAGGTGGTGTGTAAGTTCCTACACCGTCAGCCCAAAAAGTAACAATTTCCATGTTTTTTCTAGTTGCATTTTTTTCATAGCTTTTTACTTCAGCCAGTTCTTTGGCAAATTGTTCTGATTTTGTAGATGGTGGTGGTACTGGGCGGTTGGCTACAACCATTTCAGGAGTCATCAAGAACGACTTAACTTTACCAAATAACGGCAACATTGGTGGTCTTACCGGTAAATCCAAAGACTTCCAAGGTGTTTCGCCGGCAGCCGCCGTTTGTGTTTCCAATTGAGTCCAAAGAGCCTGGTTTCCAATAGCAGCTCCAGCACCATCAGTACTAGCTCGTGCAATAAATTTGGCTGCAATTTTTCTTCCTAAAATGATCCCAGCTTCTACGTCACTTCTAACGTTAGCACCGCTAATGATGCGATAGAGTTTTTGTTCTTCCGCTTTTCCGTCTATGTAAGCGATTTCAGTTGGGAATAATAATTTTAATAATTCAACTGTAACGCCAGATAATGCACCATCTTCAGACGGGTAGGAAGGCATTGGACTTTTTGGAATTAAAACTTGTAAAGTGGCATCCACGGTAAAAGGTGCTGCTCTGTTGTATAATTTTTTATAATACCAAGTGGCAACCATAGCATCATATTGCGCTGCACTGACATAGGCGTACGCTCTGGCTGCATAAGGCGGATTTGAAAATGGAAATTGTGGATTTGCAAACGGATTCGCTGCCGAAGGTGCTGGGTAAGTCCCGTCTTCGTTTTGATAAGGAGGACGGTTGTGCCTAGCCACTAATGTTCGCATGATTTCATTCCAGCGCAAAACACCACCAGCACTCCAGTATTTTATTATTCTTTTTTGATCTTCCGATATGTTTACCTGGTAACTTTTTATTTCATTAATTTCTCTTGTGAATGCCGGCGTATTTGTTGCAATGGGAATATCTAGTACGAATTCGTTTGGAGTCGTCAATAAAAATGTTTTCCAAGTGCCAGCCAAATCGTCAGTATTTGTTGGGTTCAAGGCATGAAATTGCTCGTTTCGTTCTACAATATCATCACTACAAGAATACGTACAGGCAAGAAATAAAGTAAGAAGAGTGGAAGAGGCTATTTTTTGTATTTTAGTTTTCATCTTGTTCGCTTGTTTTTTTAATATTAATCACATAAAATAAACCACCATAAAAGGTGTCAGATTTTCCAACGTTTCTTCCTTGAACTACATAGTTAAAGCCGCCTACAAGAGATAATTGAGGTATTTTTTTTAATGTATATTTAGAATTAACACCATATTTTAAGGCGTTCATCGTATTGCTCGGAAATGGCATGTTGTTTTTTGTAATGTCAAATCCTCCTGATTGCGTTACCCAATTGTCTATAACGAATTCTGCGATCAATCTACTAGATCGAAAACCCGCTCTAAAATTTACTGAAATAGCATCAGGCATATCGACTTCATTTGTATAATGAATTTCGTCAGTGAGATAGGCGTTTCTATCGATGGTTATGTTGGCTCTTTTTACATACGCTCCAGATAAGGTTGAGAAGAAGTTCCCAAGCTGAAAATCCCCCATCAATCGTAAAGCTGCTGTTTTACTTTGTAGGCCAATGCTTAACGGTAAATAATCAGCGGAGTAATTGGATATAGGGGTCGAAAAACTTCCCAAGACATAGAAGGAATACGTAGCCTTTCCAATTGTTTTTTCTATGGGCATATATTTTATCGTTAATGATAAATCCTGCAGGCCTTTTTGCCCTCCCATGGTACCAGCAGAAGCCTTTGTTTCTACATAAGGCACGCTAAAAAGAATATTTAATTTATCGGTAATACCGTAGTTTCCCATTATCCCAACGGATTTGGTCGATACTGTTCCCAGGTTTAAGTTCTCTCTTTTGAAGGTTCCTTCCCAATACTCATTCCAACTGCTGTATTGGTAAACCGCCCCAAAGCAAAAATTATTTTTGCTCATCATAATACCATCAATCTCTGTTTGCGCATTTATAAATAAAGGTGCCAACAGTAGGCAACCCAAGTAAAAGTTTTTCATTTAATAAACTGGTTTAATTATAGAATGTAAGAAGTGATCTTTAACTATTGTTTTTTTATTTAATGCTTCATAGTCACTTTCATTTTTTTATTTAAATTGAAGCGATAAGAATAGCCTACATTAATTGAATAATCTGCAAATGCTGCGTCACCTTGGACGTGTACGTATTTTGTCGGATCTGTAATTACAGAATTTTGTAAATCTTGACTAGCGATATCTGCTGCACTTTGAATTCGGTTTTTAACAACATTGTAAGGAATGTATAAACTCAAGCCATGATTTCCTATTCTATATGAAAAACCATATTCAACAGCAATTACATAGCCAGGGCGACGATAAGCTACTTGACCTCCAAAGGCATCGTAAGCAGGAATTCCTTCAAATCTTCCAGCTAGGGATACGGTGAAGTTTTCTTTTTTGTCCACGGCAGCCATAAATCCTGCGCGACCAAAATATTGATCAGGACTAGCATAAATTTCATATCCTTCCAATCCTGCTTTTGGTGCTGATTTAAAGGTGCCGTTTGACTCTCTTGGGTTAAACAAATAATATCCATTGGCAAAACCATAAAGTCGTCCTGTTAGTTGTCGGAATGCTTGAAGTTCTACTGAATAACCTACTCCTCCATCACCAGGTTGAATAGCCTGATCCATTACAACACTTTTGGTAGTTCCGTCGGCTTGCGGCGCATCATCTCTTTTGTCATGACTTCCTGTATTGAGTTTTACTCCTAAACCTACCATAAGGTTGCCTTTTTTCGCTGTTTTAGGATCAAAGACCCAGTAGTTAAGACTCAAGCGAGCGTCAGCAATACCTTGCGCGTCAACACTATATCGGAAAGTGTTTTTTACTGGCGTTGTTTGCTTTAATACTTGGGAACGCTCGTTGTTTACATAAGGTAATGTTGCATTCAACTGAATACGGTCAGTTAATCCGTAAGAAATATTTAAGTCTACTGCATGTGAATAGATATTAACGGCATTACCACGTTCTTTTCCGTTTTCATCAAAACCACCACCCGTAGTTTGACGTTGTGGTTGCTCTTCTTTTCCTACAAAGTGTCTCCATGAATGAAAATAACGATAATTTGCACCTACTTGGAATTCTCCTTGGTCTAAATTATAAGAGTTGGAAGAATTCATGTTTTGACCTCCCATTTGGCGAACCGCTACACAGCCTTGAGCAGAGATGTTTTCTGAATGAATGGAGATGAAAAGAATTGCAATAAAAGTAAAGGACGAAGATATAAAGGATAAAGTTTTCAAAGTTTGGTTTGTTTAGTAATTAAATCGCATTGTAATAGATAGGAATAGCAACTTTGTCCATTAATGGAAATATGGGTATTCAAAAAAAATAAAAAGGTTTTTTGGTTCTTATTGTTAAGAAAACAAGATGATTTAATGGCTTTCGCCAAAATTTAATCTTGGGTTTACAAGGTAAATAGATGATTCAAAGATATTTTTGAAATCTAAATTTTTATGCAAATTGATTGAAGTCGTAATTTTAGAAAAGGAAACTGCACTGTCCTTTTAAAAATATAAAAATTGACTTCCTTCACCTCCACTAAAATGTGGGTCAGGCGCACAAAAAATGTGTTTTAAAAAGTTAATTTCAATAAGTTTTTTAGAATAATAGTTCGTCTTGACTGATAAATAATTACAAATAATCCTGAATTTGCATATACCTCATGGATGCGAATGATTTCGCTTAAACAATAAGAGATGTTAAGCTACGTCAGGCGGCGTGTACGACAAGGAAAGGTATCCGGAATCTAACTCTTTATTTGGGGTAATGATTGGTTCACGAGAATTCAAACCAGTTTTTGCCGAAAAATCAATACAAATTGTATTGTTTGGTATGTAATCCGGAAGAGAAGTTTTGAGAATTTTTTTTGCAGGTGATTCTTTTGAAGGGGTACTGTTGAATAATTGATTATCAACAATTTCGTTTAAATCTTTACCGATTACATCTCCATAAGAATTACGTAAGTAGTATAAACTGATTATGTTGTTTTGAATTCTTTTTTTGAAAATATGGAAGCTTTTGTTTTTAATTATTACATTTTCATTTACATATTCAAAATCAGTGTCTTCAATAAATGAATAAACAGAAGCATTTAATCGTATTACTTGAAACTCAGAACTTGGAATTTTTTCCATACTAGACACCCATGTTTGCTCTTTTTGGTAGGCAAACATCGTATAGTATCCTAAGACATTGTAAAACAATGTTGCTAGTAAGAAAAGTGATGCAATTCGTTTCATATTTGCCGAAAGTAGAAAACTATTTAATAACGAAACAGCGAAAATTAAAAAAATTAATGTTTTTTAACATAAATTTAACATAACATAAAATCGAAACCGTTTTCGTAAAAATTTATCAATTTTATTTTGATTCCTATTTATTCAAACGTTAATTATTAAAGAATTGCATTTTAATCAAAATATTGTACGTTTTTTCAACATTATAAGGATGCGAAATAAGAATGTATTTTCATAAAGTGACAAACACTAATGATTCAAATTTATAAACCAAAAAAGATGCTTATTTTTGCACTATATGAGACAGTTTCCAGAAAATCTATCCGCCAGACTTGCAATCAGAAAGCAGAATAATGCATTAAGACAATTACCTTCTTGTGGTAAAACAATTGATTTTGCTTCTAATGATTACCTCAGATTGTCAAAATCTGAAACTGTTTTTCATAAAACGCATCAGTATTTAGTGGATAATGATAGCCTTCAAAACGGAGCGACAGGTTCCAGATTATTATCCGGAAATCATAAACTGTATCCAGAAACCGAAAACTTCATAGCACAGTTTCATAAATCGCAATCGGCTTTGATTTTTAATTCAGGTTATGATGCTAATGTTGGTTTTTTTAGTTCGCTTCCGCAAAAAGGGGATTTGATTTTATATGATGAATTGTGTCATGCTTCTATTCGGGACGGAATTCAATTGTCGAATGCTAAAGCTTATAAATTTAATCATAATGATTTTGAGGATTTAGAACGATTAATTCTTCGAAATCAAAATGCAGTCATTTATATCGTTACGGAATCCGTTTTTTCAATGGACGGCGATACACCTAATCTTGTGGAATTAGTACAAGTATCGGCGAAATATAACTGCTATTTAGTTATTGATGAAGCGCATGCTTTGGGCGTTTTTGGTTCAAAAGGGGAAGGATTGGTGCAAATGCTGAATTTGCAAGATCAGATTTTTGCTCGAATTATGACTTTCGGGAAAGGTTTGGGATGTCATGGCGCCACTATTTTAGGATCTCAGGAATTGAGGGATTATTTAGTAAATTTTTCGCGAAGTTTTATTTATACTACGGGACTTTCGCCACATTCAGTTGCTACGATTTTAATGTGTTATCACTATTTAGAAAAAGAAAAACAAAATATAGAATTGCTTCGAGGAAATATCATTCATTTCAACCAAGAGAAGAGTGTATTAGGATTAAAACAATTATTTGTTCGAAGCAAATCAGCCAT
The DNA here is from genome assembly GCF_042787235.1 of Flavobacterium zhoui. NCBI lineage: Bacteria > Pseudomonadati > Bacteroidota > Flavobacteriia > Flavobacteriales > Flavobacteriaceae > Flavobacterium > Flavobacterium zhoui. The sequence continues at coordinate 116,326 of NZ_JBHZPY010000006.1, read as the reverse complement.
TCAATCGGCTATTATACCGGGAAACGAAAGTGTAAAATCCATAGCAAATCAATTACAGGAAAAAGGTTTCGATGTCAAAGCCATACTGTCGCCTACCGTTCCCGAAGGTCAAGAACGTCTGCGTTTTTGTTTGCACAGTTATAATTCACAAGAAGAAATCTCCGAAGTATTGCGATTGTTAAGTACTTTTGTGTTTTAGTTCAAAAGAACCTGTCAGGGTTCAAAACTCTGACGGGATAAAATTATAATAAATGAAACTATTTATCACTGGAATATCTACCGATGTCGGTAAGACCATTGCTTCGGCAATTATAACAGAGGCTCTAGAAGCCGATTATTGGAAACCCATTCAAGCGGGAGATTTAGAAAACTCCGATAGCCAAAAGGTCAAATCATTTTTGTCTAATAAAAAGACAATGATTCATCCTAATAGTTATGCTTTGAATACTCCGGCAAGTCCACATTTTGCTGCTGAGCTGGACAAAATTACGATTAATTTAAATAAAATCATTGAACCCAAAACAGAAAATCATTTGGTTGTAGAGGGTGCAGGAGGTGTTTTTGTTCCTTTAAATGCAAATGATTGCGTTATAGATTTGATTCAGCCCGATTATAAAGTGATATTGGTTTCCCGTCATTATTTGGGAAGTATCAATCATACTTTATTGACCATTGAAGCTTTACAAAACAGAAAAATAGCAATTGCTGGAATTGTTTTTTCTGGCGATGAAAACAAAGCGACTGAAGAAATAATCGGGAGTAAAACTGGAGTAAAATGCATTGGAAGAATAGAGCAGGAACCGTATTTTGACCAAAATATAATAAAAGAATATGCTGATTCGTTCCGAGAAAATTTATTGGAGTTGTAACTTCTAATTTTGAAATCTGAAATCGTTAATCAAAAATCAAAAATTCAAATGACTTTAACAGAAAGAGACAGCCAGTATCTTTGGCATCCTTATACACAACACAAAACTGCAGCATTGCCAATTGCCATTAAAAAAGGGGAAGGGGCTTTACTGTGGGACGAGAATAACAAAGAATATATAGATGCAATCGCTTCCTGGTGGGTGAATCCTTACGGTCATTCAAATAAATTCATTGCCGATGCGATTTACAAGCAACTCACAACATTAGAACACGTTCTTTTTGGCGGATTTACTCATGAGCCAGCTATTTTGGTTGCAGAGAAGTTGATTGAAATTTTGCCTAAAAATCAGCAAAAAGTTTTCTTTTCAGATAATGGCTCTACGGCTGTTGAAGTGGCTATCAAAGTTGCATTGCAATATTTTTTCAATAAAGGAGAAAAGAGAACTACTATAATTGCTTTCGAAAATGCTTTTCATGGTGATACATTTGCAGCAATGGCGGCTAGCGGAATTTCATTTTATACTCAGGCTTTTCAAGGAATGTTCATTGATGTGGTTCGGATCCCGGTACCTTTAGAAGGAAAAGAACAGGAAAGTTATGATGCACTGAACAAAGTAATAAAAGATAATAACTGCGCTGGTTTTATTTATGAACCACTGGTTCAGGGAGCAGCAGGAATGGTGATGTATGAGCCAGAATCGTTGGACCAATTAATCCGAATTTGTCAGGGAAATAAAGTGCTGACGATTGCTGATGAAGTGATGACCGGTTTTGGAAAAACGGGTAAAACTTTTGCAACGGATTATCAAATAGAAAAACCAGACATGATGTGCTTGTCAAAAGCGTTGACCGGAGGAACAATTCCTATGGCGATAACCACTTTTACCCAAGAAATCTTTGCGGCTTTTTATGATGATGATATTAATAAAGCATTATTTCACGGGCATACATTTACGGCAAATCCTACGGGTTGTGCGGCGGCTTTGGCAAGTATAGATTTGTTGCAAACCGATGAGATGCAAGTTAATATTGCTCGGGTAAATCAAAATCATTTGGACTTTCAGGCACATATAAAAAGCCATCCAAAAGTAACCACAACAAGAGTACTGGGAGTCATTTTTGCTTTAGAAATAAAAACCGAAAGTGCCACCAGTTACTACGGAACATTGCGCAATAAACTATATGATTTTTTTATTGAGAACGGAATAATTCTGCGTCCTGTTGGGAACATCGTTTACATTCTGCCTCCATATATTATTACTGATGAGCAATTAGAAAAAGTGTATCAAGTGGTCGAAAAGGCTTTAGAAATAGTATAAATTTATAACAATAAAGGTATGTTTTGAAAGTATAAATTTTTAAATCCCGTAAATTTCAAAAAAAACTTCGCGACCTTTGCCTTTAAATAAAAATAGCATTTTGTCACAAACAATCTCCATAACCGCCATTGCTTCTATTTCACCGTTAGGGAATACTCCAGAAGTGATTTGGCAAAATTATCTTAATCAAAATCATTGTTTTACGGAACATGATTTAGACAATAAAAAAACCTATGTTGCGGCTTTAGATACTAATTCTGAACAAGTTATTGCTGACTTAAGAGAATCAGATAATAAATATAAATCGTTAGATAAATCTGTTTTGTATGCTATGGCGGCTTCAAGGAAAGCGATAGAAAATGCAGGTTGGACTCAGAATGATGTATTCGGAATCAACATTGGTTCTTCTCGCGGTGCCACTGATTTATTTGAAAAGCATTATCAAGAATATTTAGAAACGGGGAAAGCGCATACACTTGCTTCTCCTACAACAACTTTAGGTAATGTTTCCTCATGGGTCAGCCATGATTTGCAAAGTTCAGGTCCTGAAATTTCGCACTCCATTACTTGTTCTACGGCTTTGCATGCTATGCTAAACGGTGTGGCTTGGCTTCGATCCGGAATGGCTGATAAATTTCTGGTTGGTGGGAGTGAAGCACCATTGACAGATTTTACAATTGCGCAAATGCGGGCGTTGAAAATTTATTCCAATAGTAAAGAAGATTATCCAAATCGTGCGCTTGATTTAGAAAAAAAACAAAGCACTATGATTCTTGGTGAAGGTGCCGGAGTTTGTTGTCTCGAAATTGGGGAAAAAGAAAATGCCTTGGCTTACATTGAAGGAATTGGTTATGCCACCGAAATTTTGGAGCATAATATTTCCATCTCAGCGGAAGCGACTTGTTTCCAGAAATCAATGAAAATGGCTATGCAAAATACGGATTTATCGCAAGTTGATGTGATCGTCATGCACGCACCAGGAACGATAAAAGGTGATTTAACTGAATACAGAGCTATTGAGAAAATCTTTGGTGAAACACTTCCTTTATTGACTACCAACAAATGGAAAATCGGGCACACTTTTGGTGCATCGGGGATTTTGAGTTTGGAACTGGCTATTATGATGATGCAACACAATAGGTTCATCGGAGTTCCTTTTGCGGAAGCACAATTACAAACAAAACCTATTAGAAAAGTATTGATTAATGCGGTAGGTTTTGGTGGAAACGCGGTAAGCGTACTTTTGAGTTTGTAGTTTAGCTGGCCTTTTTTAGTCTTCCTTTAATTTCTCCAACTCTTTGACTTTTTCAAAAACTAAATTGCTTTCAAATCCTTTGCGAAGCATATAATCACAGAATTTCTTTCTTTTCTTCATCAGATTGGTTTCTCGTATGGATTGCCAGTGGCGTTCTGCCAATGTGTGAAAAGTTGTTGCATATTCTTCAGGGGAGATTTCCTTTAGTGCAATATTGATTAGAGTTTGTGTTATTTTTTTTGACTTTAATTCGTTTACAATTCTGATTTTTCCCCAATTTTTGATTCTGTGTTTTCCTCTGGCAAAACTGCATGCAAAACGTTCTTCATTGAGAAAATTAGCACTTATAAGATGTACCATTATGGAGTCAATTTCGTCCGAATCCATTTTCATACTTCTCAATTTTTGTATCACTTCCTCATGACAGCGTTCTTGATAGGCGCAATATTGTTCTATTTTTTGCAGAGCTGCTTTTATGGAATAAACTGGGTTCATGTGTCGGTTTTAAAATGGTGAATTTAAGTATTTATTGTTGATTTAAAAAGATAGAATTTTGAAAACAAATTAGAATCATCCTAAATGGTTTTTTAGTTTTACATAGATAACGACTTGGTTTTATTTGAAAAATAGCTCGTCAAATGACTTAAAATCAGCAGTGTAACAGGTATCGATGCAAGTTATCGATTTTATAGGGTGTTGAATTTCTTTTTTATTTACTTAGTGTAACATCTATAAATGATTTCCCCAAATCTATACTATTATGAAAATAAATCTACTATCTACACTAGCATTAGTGTTAGCGCAAACATTTTTTTTATCAAACTACTGTAAACTAATGATTTACAAAATCTGAACTATGGAATCACGTCTCTTCTTGGCATGGAATTTCATGGAAAACACTATCGGTAAATTCTTTTCAACGATACCCAGATTCGTTTTCTGTCGCTGCAGAATCGGTTTTAATTGGGCATGGCGATACAATCCCTTTACAGCCTGTAATTGGGCTCGTCAAACCAGTTGATTGTAGTTCGTCTGGAAGTGTTGAACTTAGTGGTTTGCCTACAGGAAACTGGATAGTTAATCCCGGCGGAATAAGCGGTAGAAGAACAAATATGACAATTACGGATTTAGCTGTCGGTTCTTATTCCTTTACCGTTGTAGGAGAATCTGGTTTTACTTCCTCCGATACAACGATCGGAAATGTCATAATAGCTGATAAATTCTCCTCCACATGGACAGGCTCTTAGTCAAATGGAATTCCAACGATAAACAGAACTGTTATACTTGCAGGGAATTACGATATGACTACAAATCCCAACATAACAGCTTGTAATTTAATCATTAGTACTAGAGTGTCACTTACTATTACAGAAGGCAAATTTGTTACTATTCAAAATAATATAGCGGTTAATGCAGGAGCAATTTTAAATATAACAAATGAGGGATCTTTGGTAATGGTAAATGATTCCGGGATAATTGCTAATAACGGAACAATAAAAGTAAATACAGCCACAGCTCTTTGTGAAAAATCAGATCCTACGTATTAGTTTCTGCGCAAAAAGAGTTGCACATTACGGATAGAATTATTAATTAAGATTTGATTGTTTTTTAATACTATTTTGATATATTAAAAATTGATTTGTTATACACTAATGGAGTTTTTTATTTAGTAAATATTTAAAAACATGCGTTTAATCGGATTGTTTTGTACTTGGTCGTTTATATTGGTGTTATTTGAAAAATGAATCGATATTGCAACATTAGCTAATTTCCTTTTTTTTTTTGGTTAAAAAACCAACTAAATATTGTTGCATTTAGCGTAAAGAAAATGTGAAATAATACGATATGAAAAAAAAATACTCTGAAACTAAAATACATTTATTGTCATTAAAACCATCAACAACAATTCGTTTGCTGTTGATGGTTTTATTTGTTTGTTTGTTTTCGAATGTTGTGAGTGCCGCAACAATTACAAGTAATGCCGTTACTGGAAATTGGAACGCCAATTCATCATGGGTTGGAGGAGCAGTGCCAGGTATAAGTGATAGTGTAATCATTGTTTCGGGTGCAGTTATTTCGCTTACCGCAAATCTCAATCAGACGGGTGATGTTACCATAAATGCAGGTGGTACTTTGTCGGATGGTGGTAATACCTTTGGAATAAAAAACAACTTAAATCCAGGTATGACTATTAATGGAACCTTTAAGGTGACCATAAATAATGGCTTAAATAAAAATGGAGCGGGTAATAATCCAACTGTGATTGTCAATGGCGGGGGGTTGATATGGTTAAGTTCTACCACAGCTTCGGTAGGAGTAAACCTTTGGGCTTTTAACCCAAGCAGTATCGTAAAATTAGATGCCGCAGGACCACAAACTTTGGATAATTCATTTGTAGGGGCTGGTATAGATTTCTTAATTTTAGCTGGTTCTGGTGTTAAATCATTAGGAGAAGCAACAACTGTGAGTCAGAATTTATCATTGCAAGGAACGGCAACCCTTAATCTTAATGGCTTTGCTTTAACCTATAGTAACGGGTCCATTTTAGAATATAGTGGTTGGACTGGAACTACTGGTTCCGAATGGCCTGCTTCTTTTTCAACAGCAACAGGTGGTATACAAGTTATTAACAATAGTACTGTTACATTAAATCAAAACAAGACATTATCTTCAATTCCTTTAACCATAAAAGGAGGTTCAATCTTGGCAAATGGTGGATTCACTCTCACTGCTCCTACAAGCTTAACTCTTGAATGTGGCGCATCAGGTTCTACCTTATCTGGAACAGGGATGTTAACTTTGGGAGGAAATGTTACTGTAAATAAAATTACGGGTTCCGGAGCAGGCGCTAGTATTAGCTGTCCCGTTGCTTTAGGTGCAACACGAACTTTTTTAGTGGCTGACGAAACAACTTCGGTGAATGATTTAACGCTAAGTGGTATAGTGAGTACTGCATTTGGTATAACGAAGGATGGCTTAGGAACATTGACACTATCAGGAACTAATACCTACACTGGTGTAACCACTGTCACATCAGGTATTGTTAATGTAAAAAACAACAGTGGTTTAGGAACAACTGCTGGTAGTACAACTATTGCTAATGGCGCAGCAATTCAAATAGACGGTAACGGACTAAATATTTCAGAACCGATTAATACGCTTATAGGAACGGGTGTAAGTTCTGGAGGAGCGTTACGTAATTTGGCTAATAGCAATACTTGGTCAGGAGCTATAACACTAGGTAGTGGTGGAGCAAGGATTAATTCTGACGCTGGAACACTTACAATAACAGGTGGTGTTACAGGTGCTACTTTACCGCTGACAATTGGTGGTTCAGGAAATACAACATTTAGTACTGCTGCGATTGCGACAACCACAGGAACAGTTACGAAGGACGGAAGCGGAACGCTGACTATGAGTTTTGCCAATACATATACGGGTACTATAACAGTTAATGCGGGAACTGTAACTCCTACGGTTGGGCAAACTTTTGGTAGTGATGTGGTTATAACAGATGGGACTTTTACAGGAGGAAGCCTTACCCACAATGTGGCAGGAAACTGGACTAATAATGGCACTTTTACCACTGGAACTAGTACCATAAACTTTAACAGTACTGCTACGGGGAAAACGATCTCAGGAACAGCAGGACAGTTTTATAATCTGACATTCAACGGAGTTAATGGGGGCTGGGCTGTTAGCAGTAATTTAGATGTAGCCAATGCATTGACCGTAACGAATGGCGCTGTTCGTATGAATGGTGTTTTGACAGTTGCTGGTACCGCAGCTATACCAGCGGGGGGAGGAACGCTGACTCTTGAAAATAATGCCAGTTTAGTGCAAACCAATTATACTGGAGTTAATGCTATTAATATAATTGTAAAAAGAAATTCGACGCCTATCATTAATGATGATTTTACGTATTGGTCATCCCCAACAAGTGGATCTCAAACGTTGTTGAATTTTTCTCCAAATACGCAAGCTGATAAATATTTTGAATACAATAATGACTGGTCAAATGTAAATGCTTCAAATACATCCTTTGCGCCAGGAATTGGTTATGCAATTCGTTCCCCTGAAGGAATAAGTACTAGTGTTGCAGCAAGTGTGTCTTTTCAGTTTACTGGGGTTCCTAATAATGGTACAATAAACGTACCGGTGACTGTAAGAACATCAGGACCAGATATTGGAACTGGAGAACGATTGATTGGAAATCCATATCCATCTGCACTAGATGCGGATGCTTTTATAGATGCAAATATCACCACGGGTACGGGTACAAAAACAATTTCCGGAACATTGTATTTTTGGACACACAGTAATACTTTAACTGGCAATAACTATTCAGCTACGGATTATGCAACGTATACTAAATTGGGAGGGACTGGCACCGCTAGAGTACTTACCGGAACCGGGAACAGGAATGTCCCGACGAAATTTATTGCTTCAGGTCAAGGATTTTTTGTAGAAGTAGATGCTCCAGGAAATGTAACTTTTAACAATACGATGCGAGTTGGGGCGACTGGGACTAACACTAATTTTTATAAAATAACAAGCAAAAAAACTGATTCATCACAGTCTCACAGAGTATGGCTTAATTTGACAAATAATTCTGAAAATTTTAGTCAGGCACTCGTTGGTTATGCGGCTGAAGCTACAGATCAATATGATCCAGGTTACGACGGAACATCTTTTGGTGGTGAAACGTACGGTTTATATAGCCTTCTCCGAACGGATGAGCTGACTATACAAGCAAGAGCTTTGCCATTTGTAGAAGCTGATACGGTTCCTTTAGGTTATAAAGTTAATGTTGCGGGTAATACAACAATCAGTATCGACCATGTTGATGGAATGTTTCTTAATGATCAAAAAGTATATCTTGAAGACAAATTATTGAACGTAATTCATGATATCAAATCTTCCCCTTACAGTTTTAGTACTGAAGCCGGGACTTTCAATGACCGTTTTGTATTGCGATACACTGACAAAACGCTGGGAACAAAAGATTTTGACTTGAATGACAATACGGTTTTAATTGCCAAAGACAGAAATGAACTAAAGATAAGATCATCATTGGAAAATATAAAAAGAGTTACGGTATTTGATTTGTTAGGCAGAAAAGTGTTCGATAAACAGGCTATTGATACTAATGAATTCCGTACTTCAAATACTACTGTAAATAAGCAAACGGTAGTAGTAAAAGTTGCTTTGTCGAATGGTAAGGTGATTTCTAAGAAAGTTATTTATTAGAAGAAAATAATTGAGTTAAATTTTTAAAAAGTCCCATTCTGTCTCTGCAGGATGGGGCTTTTTATGTTTTGGAGTTTGCAAAGGAGAAATATATTTATTTTTTATTTATGGTAAATATCACTAAATGTGGGTATTGTTATATGCAAGGTTTTTCCTTATTTTTGCTTCCCTGGTATTAATAGACCTGTTGATAAATTAAAATTTATGAAAATTAAAATACGATTTATTGGAATTTTTTTCATAAGTTTTTTAAACAACGCTTTTGGTCAGGCTATTTTTGAAAATAGAATTATAGGCGCAGATCCGGGTTTAGCAGTACTTCCAACACATTATGTCACTGGACAAACGTTTGATCCTAATATTACGGTTTCAGGAATAAGTAAAGGAAGTGGATTAAACGGCAATGGAGGGGATAACAGATACAACGCCAAGGATTGGGATTCATCAAGTTTGGATACCAATGATTATTTTGAGTTCACCATAACCCCAAACGCCGGCTATCAAATTAATTACGCGAAATTTATTTACAAGGCTCAAGTTTCTGCTACTGGTCCTGCGAATTTTGTTTTCAGATCTAGTCTCGATAATTATATAGCAAATATTGCCACTCCCATAATTCCTAATAGTGCATCTGAAGTAACACCGATAGCAGTAGATTTATCTGCTTTTCAAAGTATTACAACCCCAATAACTTTCCGGTTCTATGGTTGGGGAGGGACAAATACTTTGGGAACTTTCAGTATTAATGATTTTATATTTAATGGCGTCGTTAGCTGCGCTACTACAGCTCCTAGTGTAGGTCCGGTTACGCAACTAAACTGTACCGTTGCAACAGGTACAATAGAATTGCAAGGTTTGCCTGCATCAGGATCGTGGAATTTGTACCAAAATAACGTACTGATTGTCACGGGAGGGACCGGCAGTACAACAACAGTTTCTGGCCTGTCAGCTGGGAATTACTCCTATAAGGTTGCTGTCAGTTCCTGCATGTCATTAGCATCTTCCATTGTTTCTATTGTTTCTCTTACAACAAGTTGGAACGGTATTGCATGGTCAAATGGCATACCAACTTCTACAAATACAGTTTTAATTGATGCTAATTACACCACGGATGCTTCACATCCTAATATAATTGCCTGTAGTCTGATTGTCAACAGCCCTAATGCTCTGACGATTGAAAATCAATATTTTGTCACCATTCAAAATAATTTAGTTATAAATACAGGCGCTACCTTAAACATAAAAAACCAAGGTTCATTGGTAATGGTAAACGATTCAGGTACGGTCACTAATAATGGGACAACCACAGTAAACAAAACGACAACCCCTTTTGAGAAATTTGACTATACCTATTGGTCAACTCCTGTCGCATCTACGGCAATCAGTAATAGTGCGGGGACTCCGTTTGCAAACTGGCGGGTAGACCACGCTTATGAATTTATGCCTCAAAATTTTTTAGATGTTGCACCAGCAGATGGTTTTGATGATAACGAGGATGTTTGGTCATCCGCAACTTCCATGTCTCCTGGAAAAGGGTACATTATTATGGGAAGAACCTGGGGGACTTTTCCTGCTACCGAAACCGTAATTTTTACAGGAAAAGTAAACAATGGTATAGTGAAGTCGCCAGTTTTCTTGACTCCAGGAGGTGTTACCGATGATGATTGGAATTTAGTAGGGAATCCGTATGCCTCAGCTATTTCTGCGGATGCTTTTATAAATGCCAATACAAGTACTATATCTCAAAGTGCTATAGAAGGAACGTTGTATTTTTGGACACATAAAATGGATATTTCTGCCAGTAATCCAGGACCGGATGCGTATAATTTTTCTTCAGATGATTATGCCGTATATAATTTAAGTGGAGGTACAGGGACGCAAGGCAGTTATGTAGGAGCGATAAACGGAACGGGAGGTGTAGAACAATCAAACAAACCATTAGGATATATCGCTTCTGGGCAAGGTTTTTTTGTAGAAGCAAGTGTAAATGGCAATGTAATATTCAACAATTCGATGCGGTTGTCTGCACCTGTCGCCGCAAATTCCCAGTTTTACAAAACTTTACCAGTGAAGGACAAAATTGTAGCCAAAGATCGAGTTTGGCTGAATCTGGAGAATAAAACAGGGATGTTCAGCCAGCAATTGATTGGTTACTTTGACAAAGCTACCAATGGATATGATAATGGGTATGATGGACTATTAAATGATGGGGGTAATTATATTAATTTTTATTCCTTCATCGATGAGGGAACTTATAAAATACAAGGGAAATCGGCATTCGACGAAAAAGATGAGGTTCGTTTGGGTTATTTTTCTGCAGTGGCAGATACATTCGACATCAACATCGATTCCAAAGAAGGAGTTTTCTCAGACTCTAATGTAAATATATTTGTTGAAGATAAATTATTGAATGTTATACATGATTTGAAGAAAGAACCCTACAGTTTTACGACCGAAAGCGGGACTTTCGATGACCGGTTCGTATTGCGATATACCGATAAAATTTTAGCTACCGGCAGTTTTGAAAAACCGGGAAACACGGTTTCAATCACTAAAGACAGAAATGAATTAAAAATAAAATCAGCACTTGAAAATATTAAACGAGTTACGGTATTTGATTTGCTGGGCAGAAAAGTGTTCGATAAAGAGGCCATTGATACTAATGAATTCCATACTTCAAATATTACTGTAAATAAACAAACGGTAGTAGTAAAAGTTACTTTGTCGAATGGTCAAGAAATTTCTAAAAAAGTTATTTATTAGAAATATTTGACAATTTTATAAAGCATTAAAAAATCCCATTCTGTTTAGCAGGATGGGATTTTTAGTGTTTAATGATGTTTTTAAGAGTGTAATAAATGCTTAGCTAAAATTCTTATTTGTCGTGCTTAATGCTTTTTCATTTTTGTAATCAATCCATTTTTGGCCTTTTCTTTTTTTCATAAAATTATCAATATGTCGCATGATAAATACATTATATGCAGCTTTTGATAATTTAATAATGCTTCTGGGAAAAGCCCTTAAGCTCATAGAAAAGCCTGGAGTTTGGTATTTCATATAATGCCAGTATCCTTCTGGCATGTAAAGCATTTCACCGTGTCTTAATTCGGTGACATAACCTTTGGCTTGCTTCAAAGCAGGAAATTTGTCAAAATCAGGATTGTCAAAATCAATATCTTCTCTTGAGATTAGAGAGAAAGGCACTTTGTATAAATAGGGTGTTTGATCTGGCGAAAATAAAACACATCGCTTTTTTCCATGGAAATGAAAATGTAAAATATTCGAATAGTCGATATCATAATGCATAAAAACTTTCGAATTTTCACCTCCAAAGAATAACATAGGAAGTTGTTTTACAAGCCTTAATCCTAGATTAGGCCAAAGGAAGTCCTTTTTTAACAAAGGCACTTCTTGTATTAAATTATATAGAAAAATCCGGAAGTTAGTCGGTTTTGAATTAAGAAGATCAATATAATCAGACATCTTCATGTTTGCGTGTGCCTCATTAAATCCATCTTTGTACGAAACGGGGCGGTCGTCATATAACGGGACAATTTTATCGCCAGCGATCTCTTTGATATATTTCAAACTCCATTTTTCATAAGCAGGCCAATCAGATGTTAGTTGCTCTACTACAACAGGTTTTTGTTTTTTTACAAAATTGGCATAAAAATCTTCTTTTGAAATGGTTTTTACACGTTCAATTTCAGTCAGTTGTAATGGCATACTAAAATATTTAAATTAAAAAAAAACTCCTAGTGTAAACTAGGAGCAAAATTAATAAAAGCTTTATGCAAAGGTAACTGAAATCTCTGTCATATTATTTTACATTAACTTTCCTTTTTGGAAGCTTCAAGATTTCTCTCGATTGTATGTCCTGGTCTTGACCATTTTGGCTTTTCACCTAACGGTGTAAATTGAGAATCTACGGCCTCAACAGTTTGAGGTTGAGAAACTTTAGTAAATGCTTTTTGCGGATTCAAACCCAACATTTCAAACATTTTCATATCTTCATTTACGTCGGGATTTGGGGTCGTCAGTAATTTATCACCTGCAAAGATTGAGTTAGCACCTGCAAAGAAGCACATAGCTTGACCTTCACGACTCATATTCATTCTTCCTGCTGACAAACGCACTTGTGTTTCCGGCATGATGATTCTCGTGGTTGCTACCATTCGTATCATTTCCCATATTTCCACTGGTTTTTCTTCTTCCATTGGAGTTCCTTCAACAGCGACTAGTGCATTTATTGGCACTGATTCTGGCTGCGGGTTCAAGGTAGATAGAGCCACTAGCATTCCAGCTCTGTCTTCAATACTTTCTCCCATTCCAATGATACCTCCACTACAAACGGTAACGTTGGTTTTACGAACATTCTCGATAGTTTGCAAGCGGTCTTCAAATCCACGGGTTGAAATTACTTCTTTGTAATATTCTTCTGAAGTGTCTAAATTATGGTTGTAAGCATATAATCCAGCTTCTGCTAAACGATGTGCTTGGTTTTCAGTGATCATTCCAAGTGTACAACACACTTCCATGTCTAGTTTATTAATCGTGCGAACCATCTCAAGGACTTGGTCAAATTCTGGGCCATCTTTTACGTTTCTCCAGGCTGCTCCCATACATACACGTGATGAGCCGCTTGATTTTGCTCGCAAAGCTTGTGCTTTAACTTGACTAACGGACATTAAGTCATTGCCTTCAACATCAGTGTGATATCGTGCCGCTTGTGGACAGTAGCCACAGTCTTCCGGGCATCCCCCTGTTTTTATAGATAATAAAGTAGATACTTGAACGACGTTAGGATCGTGATGTTCTCTATGTATAGAAGCTGCTTCAAAAAGCAAATCCATCATAGGTTTATTATATATTGCGATAATCTCGTCTTTCGTCCAGTTATGTTTTGTAATGCTCATCGATACAATTTTTTGATGCGCCAAAAGTAATCAAATTGTTCTAAAGAAGCAATTTAATAGTTTTTAAAAAGCCAAATGAGAGCAATTAAAAAAGCAATGGTTAATCAGTTGAAAGCTTGTTGTTCCAGTATAACATCAATAACATGGTGACAATTACGGATGATGCCATTCCTTCAAATAGCAGGCAAATGGAGTAGGTGGTTACCGATGGGTTTCCTCCAAACAAGAAGGTTTTTGATAAGGACTGTACATACGCATCACCGCCTTTCGAGTAGCTGTATATCACTAGGGCTACGATGCTTAAAAACACACCAATAAGCGATGTTATCATTGCGGATACAGCATTAGATACAAATTCTTTTTTGCCTTCAGAAATGTTCATTTCGAGCGTTCTGTTGACTCCATAAAAAATAAAGACGACGTTCAATAATCGTAAATAGAACAAATCAGCAAGGCATAAAACATTCATTAACAGAAAAAAAATTCCAATTCCGATAAAAGTAATACTTCCGTTTAATAATTCTTTTGGTAATTTCATAGGGCTGTTTTTTTTTAAATGGTTTCGAAAAAAGAAATGGTATATTTCTTTTTTAAATAAAAAAAGCGACTTCTAAATTAAATTTAATGCTTGTCTGAAGCATAACGGGTTTCCCAGATTAGCAGCAGGATAAACGTAACTATTACAGCCGATACTATTCCTTCAAAAAGTAAAGAGATGGAATACGTCATTACTGACGGGTTTCCTCCGAATAAAAAAGTTTTTGACAATGATTTTACAAATGCATCACCACCTTGCGCATAACTATAAGCAATAAGTCCTAAGATACTTAGAAATACACCTGTAAAGGAAGTGAGAAGGGCTGCGACAGCATTAGGAACCAAGATGACTTTGCCTTCCATGAAATTGGTTTTTAAAGTTCTATTGGTTCCGTAAAAAACGAATAAAACATTAAATAAACGCAAGTAAATCAGATCGGCAAGGCCCAAAACCTCCATTAATAGAAAATAAGCACCGATTCCGATGAAGATAATTAATCCATTTGAAATTTCTTTTGGCAGATTCATACGACTAGTTTTTAAAGAATTAAAAAAAGATCTCATTGAGAAACAATACATTGCTTATCAAATTTACAGAAAATATGCCAATATTTTATAAAATAGTTTAAAAAGAATTGTTGCGAAAACTATGGTTTGTTTAGGTAAGCTTTTGCAGTTGATGCATCTTTTTTCAGTTGCGCTTTTAAAAAGGATACCGATTCGAATTTTTGCTCAGAGCGAATTCTGTGTGAAATGGAGACACTTATTTTTTGGTCGTATAAATCGGCGTCGAAATCAAAATAATGAATTTCTATGGTCTGATTCTGACCGCCAACAGTGGGGTTGAAGCCAATGTTCATCATGCCAAAAACAGTTTTTTGATTGATAATACTTTTTACTATATAAACTCCATTTTGTGGAATTAGTTTATAATTTTCTTCGATTTGTAAGTTAGCAGTAGGGAAGTTTATTGTTCTCCCCAATTGTTTTCCTTTGACTACAGTACCAGTTAGGAAATATTCGTACCCCAAATATTTATTTGCCAAATCCATGTTACCTTCGAATAATGCCTTTCTGATTTTGGTTGAACTTACCGAAATATCATTTATTTCCTGAACGGATATTTGTTCTACCTCAAAATCATATTCTTTTCCAAAAGCAATAAGATCATCAATGTTAGCCGTGCGATTTCTGCCAAATCGATGGTCGTGACCTATAATTATTTTTTGAATATGAAATCGGTCTACAAGGACGGTTTTCACAAACTCTTCAGCGGTTAATCTGGAAAAAGTCTCGTCAAAAGGATGAATAACCAGATTGTCAATTCCATTTTTCTCTAGTAAAAATATTTTTTCATCAATAGTATTCAGTAATTTTATATCAGAATGTTTCTGTAAAACCATTCTGGGATGAGGGAAAAAAGTAAGGACTAAACTTTCGTAGTCTTCGTTTTTTGTTTTTTGTATAACCCTTTCCAGAATTTTTTTGTGACCAATATGAACTCCGTCAAAGGTGCCCAAAGTAAGGATAGTCTTTTTTGCGGAACTGAAATCGTTTATAGAATGAAAAATCTTCAAAGCAAATGTTTTATAATAGTGCAAATTTATACTATCTAGATTAAATGTAACTGTTTGAGTAATTGATTTTCGACAGATTTTTGCAGATAGATTCCATTTTTCAAATAAAATTAATAAATCAATGCACTAAATTTATTTTTTTGTTTAAAATAATGGACAATGAACTTCAACATTAACAGAAATGATTTAATTTTGAACATTAATTAATTCTACTCATGAAAAAAATTATACTATTCTTTATAATTGTTGTTTGTTATTCAACTATGAATGCGCAAAATAATTCTCCTTGGACGAGAGTTAATCTGGACAATAATACTGTTTCGGATAGAAAGAATGTAGCGATGGATCCAGCGGACGCATTGTTTTTTAAATTTGATGACGTGGTTTTGAGGCAATCGTTGCTTTCCTTGGAAAATAAAACATCCAAATTAAATAGAGTCGAAATCTTAATTCCAAATAAAAATGGGAAATTAGAACAGTTTTCGGTTTGGGAATCTTCAAATTTTGAACCGGAGTTACAGGCTAAATACCCTGAAATCAGGGCTTATGCTGGAATTGGAATTACAGACAAGAAAGCATCAATAAATTTTAGTCTGTCGCCAAACGGAATTCAAACTATGATTTTGAGAGCTGATGAAGGTTCTGAGTTTATAGAGCCTTATGTCAAAGAAAAGAATATTTACGTACTTTTTGATTCGAAAAACAGAGATAAAGGAAATTTACCTTTCAGTTGTAAAACAGAGGATTTGGCTTTAAATAAAAAATTATTAAATGTAACCGGCAAAATTGCAGCTAATGATAGAGTTTTTAAAACTTTGCGATTGGCCTTGTCTTGTACGGGGGAGTATGCTTTTTATCACAGGGCAATTAAAGGAAATTCGTTTGGAACAAAAGCCGATGCTTTGGCAGCTATGAATAATACTATGGCTAGGGTAAATGGGATATTTAATAAAGATTTAGCCGTGCAATTGGTTATTATTGCAAATGATACGGATGTAATATATACGGATTCAGCCACTGATCCATATTCAGATGCAGCTACCGGATTAAAAACGATTGCGGGTTGCAGCAGTACTACTAATGATTGTCCTGGAACTTGGAATAATGAACTACAAACTACGTTAACTAGTGCTATTGGAGGATTAAATTATGATATTGGTCATTTATTTGGAGTTTCAGGAACTTCAGGAGGGGGAGGAAATGCAGGTTGTATTGGGTGTGTTTGTGAACCACTTAGAAATACAGATTCTACTCCAGTTTATAGTATTGGAAAAGGAAGCGCTTTCACATCGCCTAGTGACGGTATACCACAAGGAGATACGTTTGATATTGATTTTGTGGCACATGAAATGGGGCATCAATTAGGCGCTAACCACACCTTTTCGTTTGATAGCACGGAAAGAACTGGAGTAAATGTTGAGCCTGGAAGCGGTTCTACGATTATGGGTTATGCAGGAATTACAGTTAGTTACGATGTCCAAGCTAATTCAGATGATTATTTTGCCTATGCAAGCATTAAGCAAATACAAGATAATCTTTCTGCAAAAACTTGCCCTGTTAGTACGATACTTACTAATAGTCCGCCAACAATTAGCGCGGGTTTAGATTATACAATACCTAATGGTACCGCTTTTAAATTGACCGGTACTGGTTCTGATATCAATGGCGATACTGTTTCCTATTGTTGGGAGCAAAATGATACGGCAATAGCGCAAGGTGGAGCAGATAGTTTTGCTGTTCCTACAAAAACAGATGGGCCTCTTTTTAGATCAATTTACCCTAGTAGCTCAAAGGTTAGATACATGCCTGCTTATAGTTCCGTTTTATCTAATCGATTGACCTCAGCATGGGAATCTGTAGCTTCTGTTGCCAGAACACTACATTTTACTTTAACAGGGAGAGACAATGCTGCGCAGGGTACTGCACAAACGAATACAGATGAAATGATAGTAAATGTAAGTGGAACAGCTGGGCCATTTGCTGTAACCTCGCAAAACACGGATAATTTAAGCTGGGCTAAGGGATCATCACAAACAATAACATGGAGTATGAATGGTTCTAATGGTCTACCTGGATCAGCAAATGTAAATATTAAACTATCTACAGATGGTGGTTTGACTTTTTCTACACTTTTAATTGGCAATACGCCAAATGATGGTTCAGAAACTATTATTGTTCCCAATGTTGCAGCTACAAATTGTAGAATTTTGATTGAGCCAACAGCAAATATCTACTATGCTGTAAACAGCAAAGCATTTGCTATAGGATATTCTGTCACTTCTTCTTGTACTACTTATGCTTTTGCAACTCCTTTTAATATACCTGATAATTCAACTATTTCTAAAACTATAAATATTCCAGCTTCAACAGAAACAATTGTCGATGTGAATTTTGCTGTTAGTTTTTCCCATAAATATTTATCAGATGTACAGCTAGAAGTGGTCAGTCCAACAGGTACGATTGTAAAGTTGTTCGATAGAAGTTGTGGCGCTTCTAATAGCAGTTTGATATTGAATTACGATGATGCTGGAGTAGCGCTTGCTTGCGGGACAATTATAGCCCAAACTGTGATTCCATTTAATCCTTTAGCGGCTTTTAATGGGCAAAGTAAACAAGGCGTTTGGACATTTAGAGCCAGCGATACTCAGGTTAATGATATTGGTAAAGTAGATTCAGCGGCTATTACGATTTGTACACAATCGTTTACACTTGCGGCACCTGAATTTGAAATTAATGATTTTGTTTTGTATCCAAATCCAAACAAAGGGAATTTTAACATCCAGTTTACAAGCAACTCTACTGATGGAGTGAAGGTAATAGTCCATGATTTGTTGGGCAGAAAACTATTTGAAAATCAATTTAAAAACAAGTCGAATTTCAATGAAAATATTCAACTGAAAAATGCACAGCCCGGGGTTTATTTATTGACAGTAATTGATGGAAATAGAAAAGATGTCAGAAAGATTGTGATTGAATAATCAAAATAGAATTACTAAAAAAGGGAAACGTTTTACTAACGTTTCCCTTTTTTTATTTTCCGTTGAATGCGGTCATGGTGTTTTCTAATCCTGCAGTTCCAAATGATTTTATAATCTCGGAAGCTAATTCCAGTCGCTCGGAAAGTGCCGTTTTTTCGGCATCGTCCCAATCGCCAAGAACATAATCAACTTGTTTTCCTTTTTTGAATTCATCACTGATCCCAAAACGGAATCGGGCGTAGTTTTGCGTGTTCAGCACAAGATTGATGTTTTTTAATCCGTTGTGTCCACCATCGCTTCCCTTTTGTCTGATGCGAATGGTTCCAAATGAAAGATTTAGATCATCTGTAATGACTAAAATATTTTCTAAAGGAATATTTTCCTTGACCATCCAGTATTGTACTGCTTTGCCGCTCAAATTCATATACGTGTTTGGTTTGAGTAGCAAAAAAGTTCTTCCTTTAAACTTGCATTCGGCGAGGGCGCCCAGTTTTACAGTTTCAAAGTTGACTCCTTCTTTTCGGGCCAGGAAATCCACTATTTTAAAACCAACGTTGTGGCGAGTGTTTATATATTCGGCGCCAATATTGCCGAGTCCTACTATTAAAAATTTATTACTCACGCGTTCTATATTGTTTTTTTGGTGTTCGTGAACCTCTGGTTTCATACAATCCGTGTTGTCTTCTGTTTTTGGTGATGAGAATAAATTTGAAATCCATTTTATCATGCTGCAAAAATAGTCTTAATTAGAGTATTGGACTAGTAGATTTTTAGAAAATCGTTATTGAGAACAAAATAGTTCTGGATAGCCCTGATGGAAGTGGCATCCTTTTTTTATTTACCCTGTCAGGGTTTTGAACCCTGACAGGGTAAATAGGAAAAAGATAGAACGGACAGCAGGAGTAGAGTTGTTGTGAAAATGGGTAGCTGTGCTCCTAATAGTAAAAAATGGAAAAATGAGATTGCTTCGTTCCTCGCAATGACAAAAAGTAATGCGCATAAAAAAAGCACCAGTTTTACAACTGATGCTTTCTTTAATGATTGAAAAAATATTATTTTTTCTTTCCTTTTACAGGAGCTTTCGCTGCTTTTGCTGCTTCTTGAGCTGCTTTCATAGCCGCACGAGAGATTCTTACTTGAGCAACAACAGTGTTGTCAGGGTGAATCAATTTGTAGTTTTCGTTAACTAATTTAGTAACGTACAATTTGTTCCCCATTTCAAGTGGAGTAATGTCAGCTTCAATAAAATCTGGAAGATTTTTAGGTAAAGCTTTTACTTTAAGTTTGCGAGTGTTCAAACGTAAAACACCACCAGCAAGAACTCCTTTAGATGTTCCAACTACTTTTACAGGAACTTCCATAGTGATTTCTTTGTCATCAAATAACTGAAAGAAGTCAATGTGTAAAATCTTGTCAGATACCGGGTGAACCTGGATATCTTGTAAAATAGCGTTAAATGATTTTCCTTTTCCAAGATCGATCTCAACTGTGTGAGCGTTTGGAGTGTAAACCAAGTTTTTGAAAGCCATAACTTCTGCTGAGAAATGAACTGCCTGATTTCCTCCGTATAATACGCAAGGAACCAATCCAGCATTACGTAGGGCTTTAGTCGCAACTTTACCCACGCTTTCTCTTTCTGATCCTTTAATTGTAATCGATTTCATTGTAAAAAAAATATAGTTATTAAATAATTATTTATGCTTTAGGCATTAAGCTTTAGGCTTTATGCAAATGTAATATGTTTTAGGCAGTGTTAATATGCTTACGGCTTAAAGCCTTTTGCATATTGCCAAATATTACATTATAAACTTTCCACTAATGGAATTGTTATGATGTACCATGTGCATAACTTCAGCAAAAAGTGGCGCACAACTCAACACTCTTATTTTGTTTGATTCTTTCTTCAACGGAATCGAATCAGTCACTATTAATTCTAATAATTTTGAATTCTCTATTTTTTCGTAAGCACTACCGGATAAAATGGCGTGAGTACAAATCGCTCTTACGCTCAATGCTCCTTTTTCCATCATTAAATCAGCGGCTTTCGCCAAAGTGCCTCCGGTATCAATCATGTCATCTACTAAGATTACATTTTTACCTTTTACTTCACCAATCAATTCCATGGTGTCAATAATATTGGCCTCTTTTCTTTGTTTGTAACAAATAACTACGTCAGATTCTAAAAATTTAGAATAGGCGTAAGCTCTTTTAGAACCACCCATGTCAGGAGAAGCAATTGTTAAATTGTCTAATCCTAAACTCTTCACATATGGCAAAAATATTGTCGATGCAAAAAGGTGATCAACTGGTTTTTCAAAGAATCCTTGAATTTGATCTGCGTGCAAATCCATAGTCATTACTCTTGTTGCTCCAGCACTTTCTAATAATTTAGCCACTAATTTAGCTCCTATCGGAACTCTTGGCTTGTCTTTTCTGTCTTGTCTTGCCCAACCAAAGTATGGAATTACTGCCGTAATGTGTCTTGCCGAAGCACGTTTTGCGGCATCAATCATCAGTAACAATTCCATCAAATTATCTGCAGTTGGAAAAGTCGAACAAACGATAAAAACTCGTAATCCTCTGATAGATTCTTCGTAAGAAGGCTGAAATTCACCGTCGCTGTATTTTGACATGGTGATTTTCCCTAAAGGGATTCCGTATTGCTCTGCTATTTTTTCAGCAAGATAGACACTTTGTGAACAAGCAAAAATTTTAGCTTCTGGTTCTAGGTGTGACATTTAATTTGTTGTTTTTATTCCGCTGCGATCCATACAGTTTGGCTTTGTTGTTTGTATAAAGCCGTATGTGTGTATTTGCCTCGGGTGTAGTTAGTTGTGTGTTGTGTTTTTAACGAGGTGCAAATTTATAAAATTTATTCAACTCTGAAAGGAAAAAATTAAGTATTTTTAGTTGAACATTTAATATTATTTTTTACATTTGCACCGTGTTAAAGGAATTGATGGTTGATTTAAACACAATCACATCTTTTATTGCGTTGAGGTAACTGTCGTTATTTCATGTCTGCTAAGCCCGGATGGCGGAATTGGTAGACGCGCTGGTCTCAAACACCTGTGGGAAACCGTGCCGGTTCGACTCCGGCTCCGGGTACAAAAACCGCTTCGAAAGAAGCGGTTTTTTTGGTTTTATGGGGGTTTCTATTTTTTATTTATTTTTATGAGAATCATTATTACTTGAGATAATAAGGAGATTATTATGGATTGATTATTTTGTATTAATGCAGGTTCTATAAAATGTATTAAGAGTATCGTTATTCTGAAAATTAATAAAATAGCTTTTGCCAATTTTTCTTTTTCTCTTTTTAAAAGTTGCCTTTTACATTTTTTGTAATTGATATTTTTTAGAAAATCTTTTAAAATAATTTTTACCCCTGCGTTAATTTTGCTTTGTAGTTGTTGGGGAGTTGTTTGAAGGAATTGAATTTGTTGCATCGTTGAAATTTTAAATTTATTTCAACAATATTACTTGGGGTATTTTTAGTTTATTCGCCCAACCGTTCTCCCATGAAATCTATTTAAGTTTATCTAAGTAGTCTTTAATGTTCTCAATATGGTTGTTTGCAGTGTATTTCATCCTGTCTTCTTTGCTTTCAGGATTAAGTACTAAAATATTTCCTTTTACAGTTCGTAGAGTTCCTCCAATAAGTTTTTGAATAATTATATATTGTTTTTCTTTCGATATATTTTTAACTTTATCTAAATCGAAAAAACCTAATTCTTTTAGTAAAGCAATTTTATAGGGTGTTTTTTCTTCTTGCTCTATTTCCTCTTTTGTTGTCTCTGTATTAGGTAAACTTTTAAGTTTAGCGTTGTAAAATTTTGAACGTATACCTTCCTCTATTTTTTCTTTGAAAATATATTTTTGTCTATGGTTTATAAATTCTCGTTCTAAGTAGTCTTCCATAGATTTTTTATCATAATTGTTTTCAATGCCAGTTATATATCTATTGCTTTTTTTAATTTCATTGTATACTTCGTCGTCGGTTAAATCGCATTTTCTTCTTTGTTCTAGTTCTAATTGGTTAAATTGCTCAATCTTACTCTCTATGAAGTTTCTTTCTGTCTTTTCAGGGTTTTCAATTAAGAAAATCATTTTCTGTGTATTGTATTCTTCTTCAAGGTATCTAATATTCATACGATTATTAAGCGTTTTGTTATCTGCCATTTTGCCTGTATTTTGAATTTTAAAATTAGGATTAATTACAATATTTCTTTATCCTTTCGTGAAGTGACTTTCTAAACAAATGAGAAAGTGATTTTAAAACAGACTTAGTAATTATTAATTAAAAGTATGTTCTTTGAAATCAATTTTATGAAAAACATTATCTTGTCCAGAAAAATACTGAACTGTGCCTGTTTGAGTGTCAATTATTATGATTCCTGCATTCGAATTAGTTGTTACAGATTGATAGCGTTCCTTTTGGCTTATGATTTGTCCAACATATACAAAAGCCGTTAAACTTAATATAAATGCAAATGCTTTTGCCAATTTCCATATTCTTTCCATAGTTTTTTATTTTAGATTTAACAGTTAATGAATTCTTATTCTTGATTATTATTTTGTTCGTTTTCAATCGCACTTTGTTCAATTTCATCTTTAGTTAGCATTTCATAATTGTAACTAAAAACTATACTTGCAACTTTAATTTTTGAGATATGATATTTTTGAGAAATGGTATCAATTATTTTATCAACTTTATTAACATCGGTAACTAAAGAAAATGTTTTGTTTAAATAATCTTTTAAAACTAGATGTAAGGTATCGTTTGGGATTTTTTTTATAATCGATAATAGAGCTAATTTTTCAGCATTCAGTTCTAAAATCGCATCTGCATAAGTACGGGTTTTTTTTCCTTTCTCTTTTCTTTGTTCCTGTACTTTAATAAATTTAGTTTCTTCTTTGTCTTTACACCCAAAAACTATCAAGATCAATATAAGTAATAATTTTTTCATTGTTTTAAAGATTTAGATTAAAAAAACTCAAATGTAATCCATTAAAAACCATTCACTTTGAGGTTTTCCGTAAAGTAGAGTGTTTTTTAATTTTGCATCACAATGAATTCCTGATAATCAGATCACACTTGTTCTCGATTTGTTTTTTTTTGCCTTCTAAAATCATTTGCGCCAAAATTTTGCCCATGGCTTCAAAATTCGTTGAAATGGTTGTGATTCCGTTTTCGACTATTTTTTTCAGCGGTGTTTCATTGTATGAAATAATGCCATAATCGCTGCCTAATTCTAGCTTCTGAAGTTTAGATTTCTCAATAACACGAACCAAATCTCGGTCGCTTGGAATAATATACACTTCACCTTTTTTTATTTCCCGATTCCGAAACTCAGTTATGATTTCATAATTGAAAGCAAAGTCTCTGCAAAAATTTTCAAAACCTATTTTCATTCCTAGTGGTTCTCGAAATCCGGGGAAAATCATAATCATTTTTTCGTATTTGTTTAATTTGGATTTCCCTTTTAGTAATCCTTTATAAATGTCGTTGAGGTGATTTTGATAGATCGCAGGGTACGGTTTTAGTTCTGGATTAGTTTGATCTAATATGTAAACATCATTAACTGGTAGGGTTTTTATAACTGATGCTGCCTCGACTAAATTGGTAGGCATGATAATGTATTTTGTGTAGTTTCCATTACTGTCATTTATCAGTTTTTGAAAAACGGGAACATTAAAATGATGAAAAAAAATGTCAACCTGAACGTCATCACCGATGGTTTCTAAGAATGAATTGTAGATGTCTTCTTTGAAAATATTTAATTCATCAAAAAGTAAAAATATCCTTTGTTTTATTCTTACTTCGGTGCTTTTTATATAGTATCCTTTGCCTGCAATTGCGTAAATAATTCCTCTTTTTTTTAATTCTTCATAGGCTTGTAAAACCGTGTCCCGAGACAATGAAAATTCTAGACATACTTTGTTTATTGAAGGGAGTTTTTCATCTTTTTTTAAATGACCTTTCTCTATCATTTTTTCTATAGAGAAAATGATTTGTTTGTATTTTGGGACACCCCGATTGTTTTGAATATTAATGATTTTCATGGAAAAGCTTTTTGCAAATATATAAAAACTGGTAGGTACTGGTGTGTTAAAATTAAGTTTTATTTTACTTTTGATTTTTAATATTTCGTAAAAAATTAAATTAAAAAAAACACATATCATATTTTATGGCCACTATATTAAATAGATTGTTTGATTTATGTCTAATAAGAAGGTATTTGTTTTTGGGAATTAGCTAACGAAAATGGAATTAAAAATCATTAAGTATGTTGCTGTCATAGTTGCATTGTGCCGCAGTAAAAATTTGTGCTCGGTTACTAATTTATAGGCGAGTCACACATAAACATAATATCTAAAAAAGGACTAATATTTTACGATGGCAAACTAATAAAGAGTATGAAGATTAAAATTGAACAACAGCAATAATTCCGGATAAATTAATTTCGAGCTCAATTTCAATTTTTTTATTTCATTAAGAAAAATGCTAATCTTCTCTCTCTTTATAAAAGGATAATTAAACGAATAAAAAAAATTATTAACCAACCAATTTTTAAAACCATGAATTTATGAAAACCATTAAGAACGTAAATCAGTTGTTAAGGATTAAGGCATTCTTAACATCTAAACTCACTTTGTCAATAATCATTATAACCTCGTGTATTAGTTTACAGGCTCAAAATGTTATTACAGGGTCTGTTGTAGATCAAAAAACATCCCAAACCGTAATTGGTGCTTCGGTTGCTGTAAAAGGAACTGCTAATGCAACCATGACTGACGCTGATGGAAATTTTAAATTAAATGCAGCTGATCCTAATGCTACACTAGTTTTCTCCTATATTGGATATGTTAAAGTAGAAGAAGCTATTGCTGGAAGAAAAGTAATTAATGTTTCGCTTAAAGAAGAGAACAATACCTTAGATGAAGTAGTAGTAATTGGATACGGAACTGTAAAGAAAAGTGATTTAACCGGAGCTGTTGGAGGATTAAAAGCAGCACAATTGGATTCTCAAAGTAATACAAATTTAGGGAGTGCAATACAAGGTAAAATTGCCGGTGTTACTGTAGAGTCTGCTGGTGGTGCCCCGGGTTCCGGAACCAGAATTCAGATTAGAGGTGCAGGATCGTTAAATAATAACAATCCTTTGATATTAGTGGATGATATTGCTGTTGCTTCAATGAATAACCTTAACCCAAATGACATCGAATCAATTCAAGTTTTGAAAGATGCTTCTGCGGCTGCAATTTACGGATCAAGAGCGGCAAATGGTGTGATTTTGATTACCACTAAAAGCGGGAAAAAAGGAGAAATGAAAGTGAGCTTTGATTCATTTTATGGTATAGCCAGTGTGACTAAAAAACTTGATTTATTAAATCAAGAACAATGGGCAAAGGTAAGTAATGCAGCATATAGTGGGGCAGGAAAAGCACCATTGGACATTGCAATGAACCCTCAGGTTTCTGGTGCAGGAATTAATTGGCAGAATGAAATTTTCAGAGATGCTCCTACACAAAACTATTCATTAGGACTTTCTGGAGGTTCAGATAATTTAAAATACAATATGTCTTTGAGCTACTTTAATCAAGAAGGAGTTATCAAGGAAACTAATTATGACCGTGTTAACTTAAGAGTTAAATCGGATTATAAAAAGGGTATTTTTAAAATTGGAGAAACAGTAATGTTGACCAAAGAAAAAAGAAATGATTTACCAGGAATACCAGGACAAGGAAGAAATATTCTTGGAGCTGCTATTTCTATGCTTCCGGGGTTTGCAATTTATAATGAAAATGCAATAGGCGGATATGGTGGAGCATCAGGTGCAGTTACGGATATATTCAATCCCGTAGCAGCTTTGAATCTTTTTGATGTAAAAAATGATTACTACCAAGCATTGATTAATACCTATGCTGAAGCAAGTTTCTTTGATGGGTTTAAGTATAAATTGAATGTTGGAGCAACCATTTCTGAGCATAAAAGTTATAACTATACACCACGTTATGAAGTGGGTGGATTCTTCAAGAATTTAAAAAACACTTTAGCGGAAGGAAGTGAATTAAATCAATATTATCAAATTGAGAACACTTTAAACTACTCTAAAAAATTTGGTAAGCATTCGGTAAATTTATTGGTAGGACATACCATTTATGAAAATAATTTCCGTGCTATTTCAGGATCAGTACAAGGAATGCCAGATGGTATATTTGTTTTGGCAGGTGCTGAACAACCAGCTATTTCAGGGTATGCTACTGAGAATAAATTGATTTCTTATCTTGGACGTGCGATATATTCGTATGATAACAAATATATCCTTACGGCAACTTTTAGACGTGATGGTTCCTCTCGTTTTAGCCCAGAAAACAAATGGGGAAATTTCCCTTCAGTTTCTGCAGCATGGGGAATAGGAAAAGAAGATTTTTTCAAAAACCTAGACTTACCTGTGTCTGAATTCAAGTTACGAACAAGTTATGGTATTTTAGGAAATCAAGAAATTGGAGATTACCAGTATCTTGGATCAATTACATCAGGAATAAGTTATGGTACAGGAGAGCCAAATACACTTTGGATTGGTAATATCCAAACAGAATATCCTGCTATTGGATTAAAATGGGAATCAACGACGACCGCCAATGTTGGTTTTGATTTAGGTTTATGGAATGGGAAGTTAGATTATACTTTTGATTATTTCCAAAAAAACACTTCTGATTTACTTTTACGTGTGCCAATTCCATTGTCAGTAGGTTCTAGTAATGACCCTTATACTAATGCAGGTAAGGTTTCAAATAAAGGTTTTGAGATGGGTTTAACGCTTAATCAAAAAGTTGGAGAGGTTAATTTCTCTATAACTTCTAATATTTCAAGTGTAAAAAACCGTGTTGAAGAATTGAGCACTGGAAGTCAGATTCTTGCAGGTTCTAGTGGATCATTTCACGGATCAGCAGTGACTTACAGTAAAGTAGGATATCCTATTTATTCTTTTTTCCTTGTTAAAACTGACGGTTTATTCAGAACTCAAGAGGAATTGGATGCGCATAAATTTAATGGAAATCCTATTCAGCCAAGAGCTCAAATTGGGGACATAAGATATGTTGATTTTAATGGAGATGGAAAAATTGATGCTGGAGACAGACAATTTAGAGGTAGTGCTTTTCCTAATTTTGAATACGGATTTCGTCTTCAAGCAGATTGGAAAGGAATTGATATGACTCTTGCTCTTCAAGGAGTTCAAGGAAATGAAATATACAATGGAAATAATACGGACTTAGCAACAGTAAAAGCAAATACAAATTATGCCAGTTCAACTTTAGATTCATTTACTTTTAATCCAAACTCTAATTTTCCAAGATTAAATATTGATGATCCAAATGATAACGGGGCTGATTACTCTGATCGTTTTCTTGAAAATGGATCTTATCTTAGACTAAAAACGATTCAATTAGGATATACTTTTCCTAATGACTTAAGTCAAAAATTAGCAATTGACAAATGTCGATTCTATGTTGCAGGCGATAATCTTTTTACTGCTACTAAATACACAGGATACAATCCAGATGTTTCGGCTGATGGACTTGGAGGTAGAGGAATCGATTATAAATCGTATCCATTAAGCAAGACTATTATTTTTGGGATGCAACTTAACTTTTAAATCAACGAAAAATGAAAAAGAAATTAATTATATTATATTTTGTAGGAGGACTAGCTTTATTTAGTTCTTGTTCAGATAACTTAGAATTACAAAACCCTAGTAAAGTAACAACCGGTTCTTTCTGGCAAACTCCTGAGGATTTGGAGTCTGGATTAGCGACTGTTTATAATGTATTAGTAGATAACAATAACGCAGGTTATTGGGAAATACAAGCAATGCAGTTGAAAGAAAACAGAACCGAAAATTTTGTTGCAAGAAATGATGTTCCAGGTCGTTATGCCGTTTCCAGCTATAAAAATACACCTAGTACAAGTGAAACTACCGGGATGTATAAAGCGATGTATATTGGTATATTTCGTGCTAATCAAGTAATTAATTATGCTCCTCAAATCAAGAACATTGATGAAACAAAAAGAGCGCAAATAGTTGCTGAGGCTACCTTTCTTAGAGGATTGAATTATTTTAATTTGGTAAATGAATTTGGGAGTGTGCCAATTTTCACTGATTTAGTAAAAGAATCAGCAGATTATTTTAAAGAAAAATCAACAGAAGAGGAAGTGTGGAAACAAGTAATTGCTGATTTTCAAGCGGCTGTAACAAGTCCACTACCTGCAATATATCCTTCAGCTTTGAAAGGCAGAGTAACTAAAAATACGGCAATCGCTTACCTTGGGAAATCGTATTTGTATTTAAAAGATTGGGCAAAAGCTGAAGAGCAATTTTCTAAATTGGTTAATAACGAATCTGCAAATGGGTTTGGACTTTTGGATGATTATGCACAATTATTTGATGGCAAACATGAAAACAGTAAAGAATCAGTGTTTGAAATTCAATTCAGCAGACAAGGTGGTGCTACAATTTGGGGTGGAAATCCATCCGAAAGAACTAGAGCAACTACTATGGCACAAGAATTAGCGCCAGGTGAAGTTGGAGGTTGGTTTGAGTTGTTGCCTACGAAAGTATTATTGGATGCTATGACTAAGGAAAAAACAGCTGATAATAATTTTGATCCTAGAGCTTTAACTACTTTGGCTTGGAACTATCCGGGCAGTACTTACTATACTTATGATTTTGCATCAAAGTTTGGGGTAAATGCTATATGGATAAGAAAAAATCAAAACTGGTGGAATGCTGATGAAGGGGATTGGAAATCTGAATTGAATGAATATGCAATGCGTTATGCTGATGTTCTTTTAATGCTTGCTGAAGCAAAAACGATGCAAGGAAAAGTTGCTGAAGCAATACCTTTAGTAAAAAGAATAAGAGACAGAGCAAAATTAGCTGCTATCACAATGACTGGATGGAATCAAACCCAAATGATGGACGAGATTATGCACCAAAGAAATATTGAATTTGCTCGTGAAGGGATTCATTGGTATGATTTAAGAAGATGGGGTACTTTAGAAAAAGTAATTAAAGCTAGTCAAGTTGGCGGCTATCTTAATTACTCGGCTAAATACAACTACTTTCCTATTCCGGAAAGTGAGTTGAATAACAACCCAAAAATGACACAAAATGCCAATTGGTAATTTGGGTTATACCTTTTAATTAATAAAGATTAAAATAAGAACTTGACAAATGGTTAATGCGTTGTACATAACGAATTAATCATTTGTCATCTCTTATAAATCAGATAGCTTTAAGTTAAGTTTATCAGATAAAAGTAATTCGTTTTTAAATTCATTATATATGAAAAAAGTAACAGTTTTATCCTGCATTTTTACCCTTATTTCTTTGGTTGTGTCAGCACAAGAAAAGCCAACGACCAATGATTGGGAAAATCCAGCTATATTTCAGATTAATAGAGAACCTGCCAGAGCGGCATTTTTGCCTTATGCTGATGAATCTTCTGCTATTGCTGATGATTATACGCGCTCTCCTTGGTTTCTGACTTTAGACGGAAAGTGGAAATTTAATTGGTCACCAACACCAGCTGAACGACCAATGGATTTCTATAAAACAGATTTCAATGCTACCAATTGGAAAGAAATTGCAGTACCGTCAAACTGGGAATTAGTTGGATATGGAATTCCTATTTATACTAATATTACGTATCCATTTGTCAAAAATCCACCGTTTATTAATCATGCGGACAATCCAGTGGGGTCTTACCGACGTGCTTTCGAGTTGCCAGAAAACTGGAACGGACGCCGTGTTTACCTTCATTTTGAAGCAGGAACTTCAGCGATGTATATTTGGGTAAATGGAGAAAAAGTAGGATATAGTGAAAATACAAAAAGTCCAACAGAATTTGATATAACTAAGTATGTAAAAGCGGGTAAAAATCAGGTTGCTGTTGAGGTGTACCGTTGGAGTGATGGTTCCTATTTAGAGGATCAAGATTTTTGGCGTTTGTCAGGAATTGATCGCGATGTTTATCTTTATAGTACGACTAATACCCGTATTGCTGATTTCTTTGCGCGCCCTGATCTTGATGCTTCCTATAAAAACGGCAGCCTATCTGTTGATGTTAAATTGAAGAACATGAATGCGGTTGCTAAAAACAATCAGATTGTTGAAGCTAAATTAGTAGATGCAAACGGGAAAGAAGTTTTTAAGAAAACAATAAAAATTAATGTAGGAGCTAATTCATTTGAATCAACCACTTTTACACAAAATGTCTCCGCACCTAAATTATGGAGTAATGAAAGACCAAATCTTTATTCTTTATTGCTTACGCTAAAGGATGAAAATGGAAAGTTTATTGAAACGGTTGCTACACAAATCGGTTTTCGAAAAGTAGAATTGAAAAACGGACAATTATTGGTTAATGGGGTTAGAATTATGGTTCATGGTGTCAATATTCATGAACATAATCCTAAAACGGGACATTATCAGGATAAAGAAACCATGATGAAAGATATTAAGTTAATGAAACAACTTAATATTAATGCAGTTCGTTGCAGTCATTATCCAAATAACTTAATGTGGGTTAAATTATGCAATAAATATGGTTTGTTCTTAGTGGACGAGGCTAATATTGAAACCCATGGGATGGGAGCTGAATTGCAAGGTTCTTTTGATAAAACAAAACATCCTGCTTATCTTCCGGAGTGGAAAGCTGCTCACATGGATCGTATTTTTAGCTTAGTGGAACGCGACAAAAACCAACCTTCTATCATTCTTTGGTCTTTGGGGAATGAATGTGGAAACGGACCCGTTTTTCAAGAGGCTTATAATTGGATAAAAAACAGAGATAAAACGCGATTGGTTCAATTTGAGCAGGCAGGAGAACAAGAGAATACTGATGTGGTTTGTCCGATGTATCCAAGTATGGATTACATGAAAGAGTATGCCAAGCGTAAGGATGTAAAACGTCCGTTTATCATGTGTGAATACTCTCATGCGATGGGTAATAGCAGTGGAAATTTTCAAGAATATTGGGATGTTATTCACAGCAGTAAAAATATGCAAGGAGGATTTATATGGGATTGGGTGGATCAAGGATTTGAAATGACTGATGAAGTAGGACGTAAATATTGGGCTTATGGTGGTGATATGGGAAGTCAAAATTATACCAATGACGAAAATTTTTGTCATAATGGATTAGTTTGGCCGGACCGTACTCCGCATCCGGGTGCTTTTGAAGTGAAAAAAGTGTATCAGGATATTTTATTTTCTGGTGTTGATTTGAAAAGAGGAATTATTCAGGTAGAAAATGGATTTAGTTATACTAATCTTGATAAATATCGTTTCAAATATGAAGTGCTAAAAAACGGGATAGTTATCAAAACAGGAACTGTTGCTATCGCTCTTGCGCCACAATCTAAGAAACAGGTTCAGCTTGAATTGCCAAAAATGGCTACTGAAGATGGAGTGGAATATCTTTTAAATATTTTTGCCTACACAAAAGAAGGTACGGAAGTGTTACCTCAAAATTTTGAAGTAGCACGTGAACAGTTTTCAATTGGAGAGGCCAAGTATTTTGTCAAAGCAGCAGCTGCTGGCACAAATTTTACAGTTAAAGATACTCAAGACACTGTAACTCTTAGTGCCGCTGGAGTTGAAGTCACCATAAATAAGAAAACGGGTTTAATGCAACAATATAAATCTAACGGAGACTATTTTTTCAATCAAATGCCAGTTCCTAATTTTTGGCGTGCCCCAACGGATAATGATTTTGGGAATTACATGCAAGTGAGCAGTAATGTATGGAGGACTGTAGGAAGATTTAGTAGTTTGGATACTATCGAGGTTAAAGAAGTAGCCGGTAAAACAATAGTAGTGGCTCGCCTTTTCTTAAAAGATGTTGCATCTTATTATACCATTACTTATACAATGGACGCTGACGGTAGTTTAACAGTACAGAACTCATTCAAAGCAGGAAATAATCCATTGGCCGAAATGCCTCGTTTTGGGATGTTGTTCTCTCTCAAAAATGACTTTGATAATTTTAGTTACTACGGAAGAGGACCTTGGGAGAATTATCAAGATAGAAACACTTCTTCTTTGAAAGGGATTTACCAAAGTAAGGTTGCTGATCAATATGTTCCTTACACACGTCCTCAAGAGAATGGATATAAAACAGATGTTCGTTGGTTAACACTTACAAATAATTCAGGAAATGGAATTGAAATAGAAGGTTTACAGCCGCTAGGAGTAAGTGCATTACATAATTATCCTGAAGATTTCGATCCGGGTCTGACTAAAAAATACCGTCATACAAATGATATTACACCACGAAATGAAGTTGTAATTTGTGTTGATTTAGCCCAAAGAGGTGTTGGAGGAGACAACAGTTGGGGCGCTATGCCACACAAACAGTACCAATTGAAAAATAAAGAATATAATTATGGTTTTGTTATTAAACCTAAAAAGAAATAAAGGATTAAAATTTCACTCCTGTTTTATAAATTAGAGATAGGAGTGAAATAAATTAAGCAGGTGAAAGGGTGTCGTTAAAATTAATTATTATGAAAGAAAAATTAAAATTCTGTTTCGATAAAAAATGTGTTTTTATATTGTTTTTTATGTTTGTTGCTATCAGTTTATGGGCGCAAAAAGTGACAATACCCATCGCAACCAATAGCAATATGATGTTATTGCAGACAGATAGTAGTGATCGTTTAATGACTGTCTATTTTGGGAAACCTCTGGCAAATGTCAGTGAATATCCATCCGTTTCTGGAGCTTATAATTTCAAAGACGAAAATGCTGGAATTTATAATGGGACCTATACGACTGCAGGAACTTGGAATCTTTCAGAGCCGGCTATTCAAGTGAAACATGCTGATGGAAATCCCTCTTTGGAACTTAAATACGTAAGTCATAAAATAGAAAAAGTTGACGCAAATTCCTCTATTACAAGTATTGTTTTAAAAGATCCTGTTTACCCATTTGAGGTGACTTTGTTTTATAAAGTTTGGCCAAAAGAAAATGTAATTGAGCAATGGTCAGAAATAAAACACAATGAAAAGAAGGCCGTTCTGTTGCAGAAATTTGCTTCGGCTAATTTATATTTTACCAATAAAGATTTTTATTTGACTAGTTTTCAAGGGCAGTATCTAAAAGAAATGCAACCTATTGAATCAAAACTTTTACAGGGAATCAGAACGGTAGATTCTAAATTGGGTACAAGAGCAATGTTACTTCAAAACCCAAATTTTATTTTGTCTTTTGGGAAACCTGCTTCAGAAACTGAAGGTACAGTTATGCTGGGACAATTGGCTTGGAGCAGTAATTTTAAATTAGATTTTGAGGTTGATTCGTATAAGAATCTTCGTCTTATTGCAGGAGTTAATCCATATGCTTCTGAATATCTTTTGCCTGCTAACCAAGTTTTTAAAACACCATCTTTAATATACGCTTTATCTAATAATGGTACTGGCGAGGCGAGTAGAAATCTTCATGATTGGGCAAGGAAATATAGAGTTTTGGATGGTGAAGGAGAACGTCTGACGTTGTTAAACAACTGGGAAGCGACTTATTTTGATTTTGATGAAAATAAAATTTCTAATTTATTCAAAGATGCCAAAGATATTGGAGTGGATATGTTCTTGTTAGATGATGGGTGGTTTGGAAATAAATATCCTAGAAATGATGATAAAGCGGGTCTTGGAGATTGGAAAGAAAACGCAAAGAAGCTACCTCATGGATTAGGTTATTTAGTGAAAGAAGCCAAAAAAGAAGGTGTTAAATTTGGGATTTGGATTGAGCCTGAAATGGTAAATCCCAAAAGTGAGTTGTATGAAAAGCACTTGGATTGGGTAATTCGTCAACCGGAAAGGCCAGAAGTGTATTATAGAAACCAATTAGTGCTTGATTTATCAAATCCGGAAGTACAGGATTTTGTATTCGGGATAGTAGACAACCTTTTTGTAAAAAATCCTGAATTGGCATTTATAAAATGGGATTGTAATGCAGTTATTTACAACGCTTACTCAGCCTATCTTAATAAAAAAGGAATTCCACAATCTAATTTATACGTTGATTATATAAGAGGTTTGTATAAAGTGTTGGAGAGAATCCGTGTTAAATATCCTAAAGTTCCTATGATGCTATGCTCAGGTGGAGGTGGACGTGGAGATTATGAAATGTTGAAATATTTCACAGAGTTCTGGCCTAGTGACGACACAGAACCTATAGAAAGAATATTTATGCAATGGGATTATTCGTATTTCTTTCCTTCTATTACAACGGATAATCATGTTACTGACTGGGGAAAACAGCCTTTGAAATTCAGAGTCGATGTAGCGAGTATGGGTAAGTTAGGATTTGATATTGTAGTAAGTCATTTAAGTGACAAGGATAAGTTGTTTTGCAAAGAAGCCATAAAAAACTATAACTCATTCAAAGATGTTGTTTGGCATGGTGATTTGTATCGTTTGGTAAATCCACATGAAAATGATATTTCGGCATTAATGTATGTTGATAAAGAGAAGAGTAAGGCAGTTGTTTTTAATTATTTGGTAAATAATCGATTTATGTTGACAGCGACCCCACTTCCTGTAGTTTTGAAAGGATTAGATCCAAACAAAAAATATGCAGTAAAAGAATTAAATCTATATCCTGGCGCTATTTCTACGATGCCCGCAGAAAATATTTATTCAGGTGATTTCCTTATGAAGGTAGGGATAAATCCAAATGTAAATTTAATGAGAACTAGTGTAGTGCTTGAAATAACAGAAGTGAAATAGGCTAAAAATATATTATGTAGGCAAAGGTTTCGAATTAGTAATTAACCGTCGAATAGTAAACATTAGAAGTTTTTTTAATGTTTAAAAACTGGTAGGTACTGGTATGTATTTTTGGGCAATTGGTTTATTTTTGATTTTTGTATTTAATAAAAAAATGATGATAATAAAAGAGATATCACATTTAAAACACAGTTGTATAATGGGGTTATTTGGTAGAATGCATGATGGTGAAGTTGTTGATTCGTATGAATTAACTAATAAAAATGGAATGAGGCTTCAAGTAATTAATTATGGTGCGACTATTACCTCATTGAAAATGCCGTTGAAAAACGGTGAATTTGTTGATGTGGTATTGGGTTTTGATACTTTAGAGGCTTACATTAAATCATTTGATTTAGAGAGTGCGCCTTATTTTGGAGCGACTGTTGGACGTTATGCCGGCAGAATTAACAATGGCTTTTTTAGTTTGAACGGTAAGGCTTTTCATTTAAATAAAAACAATAACAATAATTCGTTACATGGCGGAAATATTGGATTTAGTCAGAAAATGTGGTGGACAAAAAACGTGAAAGAAGGTGAAAATCCATCAATAACTTTAGCGTATTTCAGTCCTGATGGGGAAGAAAATTATCCAGGAGGCTTATCAGTAGAAATTACCTATATGGTATCGGAAGACAATGAATTAATTATAGAGTATAAAGCCATTTCAACCGAAGATACAGTTGTGAATTTAACCCATCACAGTTATTTTAATCTCGATGGTCACGATTCTGATATTTTAGAACAGGAGTTAATCGTTAACTCTCAAAAAATGTTAGAGACTACTGATCAAAATAGTCCAACTGGTAGGTTTTTGGATTTAGATAATAAACCTTTCGATTTTAACGAGCCTAAAAAGTGTCCTTCAAAAATAGATAACACCTTTGTTTTAGAAAAGGAAAATGAATTTGCGGCATCGCTTTTCAATAAAAAGAATAATCTGAAAATGACGGTTTATACGAATCAACACGGGGTTCACATTTATGTGGGAGGTAATTGTTTCAATACTATAAAAGGAAAAGAAAATGTAGATTATCATTCATTGAGTGGAATTTGTTTTGAAACACAAAATTTTCCGGATGCACCAAATCATGAAAATTTCCCAAGTTCTGTTTTAAGAAAAGAGGAGATTTATCATCATAAAACGATTTATAAGTTTCAATCTTTTTAATTAGAGGTTTTTAAAAGTTACAGTTCCTATTCCTAATTTGTTCAAGTTTTATTAAAAAAAAGATTTTGAGATATTGTATTTTTTTATTGCTAATTCTAATGGGTTTTTCTTCTGGAGAAATTCAAGCACAGTCACGAACAGTAGTCAATATTAGTTCTAATTGGAAATTTCAAAAAGGCGATTTTGAAGAGGCGTTTAAAGTGAATTTTAATGATTCGAAATGGGAAACCGTAACCGTTCCACATGACTGGGCAATTTACGGGTCTTTTGATAAAAATGTAGATATACAGAAGGTTGCCATTGTTCAAAACGGAGAAAACATAGCTACCGAAAAAACAGGACGAACAGGGGCTTTACCCCATATTGGAACAGCCTGGTATCGCAATACATTTACATTACCTAAAGATTCAAAAGAAAAAAAAATAATTTTACTTTTTGAAGGCGCCATGAGTGAACCTCAAGTGTATTTAAACGGGAAAAAAGTGGGAGAATGGGCCTATGGCTATAGTTATTTTTATTTTGATGTTTCCCAATTTATACAAGAAGGAGCCAACACATTATCTGTAAAATTGACAAATAAAGAATTTGCTTCCCGTTGGTATCCTGGCGCAGGTTTATATCGAAAAGTAAGTGTTATTATAAAAAACAACGAAAGCATTGATCAATGGGGTCAGTTTGTAACGACACCTTTTATCAGTGAAGATGTGACCAAAGTTAACATTAAGACCACAGCATCTGGAGAAAACACTCGTTTAGTCACCACTATTTTTGATGCCGAAGGACATAAACTAAATTCAGAAGAGTCGACTTTGCAATTCGGAAAAGAATTTGATCAAAATATAAAAGTAGAGAAACCAAAATTGTGGAGCCCCGAAACTCCTTATTTGTATAAAGCGGTTTCCCAATTGTATGTTGGAAAAGAACTTAAAGATGCCATTACAACACGTTTTGGAATACGAGAAATAAAATACGAGCCTAGTAAAGGCTTTAGTCTAAATGGAAAGATAACCAAATTTAAAGGAGTTTGTCTGCATCATGATTTGGGTCCTCTTGGAGTTGCAGTAAATAAAGCAGCGTTGCGCAGGCAAATGAAGATATTGAAAGACATGGGTTGCAATGCGATACGCAGTTCACACAACATGCCATCTTTTGAGCAACTCGAGTTGGCAGATGAAATGGGCTTTCTATTTTTGGCGGAGAGTTTTGATGAATGGGCAAAACCAAAAGTAGAAAATGGGTACCATCGTTTTTTTGAGGATTATGCCGAAAAAGACATCGTGAATTTAGTGCAGGCCACACGAAATCATCCTTCTATTGTAATGTGGAGTGCTGGAAACGAAGTGCCTGATCAATGGGGAGAAGCTGGTGTAAAGCGAGCCAAATGGTTACAGGAAATATTTCATAGAGAAGACCCAACACGTCCGGTAACGGTTGGTATGGATCAGGTAAAAGCGACTATGGAATCTGGGTTTGGAGCTTTACTGGATGTTCCAGGATTGAATTATCGCGTGCATTTATACGATGAAGCATTTAATAAATTTCCTCAAGGGTTTATTTTAGGTTCTGAAACCGCTTCAACGGTTAGCTCTAGAGGGGTCTATAAATTTCCCGTGGTTCAAGAAAATATGAAGCAATATCCTGACTTTCAATCTTCTTCTTATGATTTGGAGGCCTGTAGCTGGTCTAATGTACCTGATGAAGATTTTGTGCTTCAAGATGATAAACCTTGGGTTATTGGTGAGTTTGTCTGGACTGGTTTTGATTATTTAGGCGAACCTACGCCTTATGACGAAAGCTGGCCGTCTCGCAGTTCTTATTTTGGAATCAACGATTTAGCGGGCTTACCTAAAGACCGCTATTATTTATACCGAAGCCGCTGGAATACGAAGGAATCAACTCTTCATATCTTGCCACATTGGAACTGGGAAGGACGTGAAGGAGAAACAATTCCGGTTTTTGTGTATACAAACTACAATAGTGCTGAACTTTTCATCAATGGCAAAAGCATGGGTGTGCAGAAAAAAAACAAGAGTACACCTCAGAATCGTTACCGCTTAATGTGGATGGATGTGAAATATGAGCCGGGAATTGTAAAAGTGGTGGCTTTTGATGACAATGGTAAAGCTGTTACCGAAGAAGAAGTGCATACTGCTGGGAAGCCTTACCAAATTGTTTTAGACGCGGACAGGAAAACAATCAGTGCCAATGGAGAAGATATTTCTTTTGTAACCGTATCTGTAGTTGATAAAAATGGAATTCCTTGCCCAACGGCGACGAATCAGTTAAAATTTAAGGTTACAGGAGCGGGTACTTACAGAGCTGCTTGCAATGGTGATGCCACTTCACTTGAAATATTTCATAAAGATACCATGAAACTTTTTAGCGGAAAGTTAGTAGTGCTTGTGAAATCTACGACAACCGAAGGTGATGTGAAACTTGAAGTAAATGGAGCTGGTCTTAAGAGTGGTAAATTGACCTTGGTGTCGACAAAAAAATAAAAACAGGAAGCATCAAATAAGACTTTAAAAACAAATAATTTAATAATTTCAAAATAATGAACGATTTTTTAATTAAAAAAACGACCGCTTTTTTTCAAGAAACATTTGGCAACGCTCCCGAAAAAGTAGTACTTTCTCCCGGAAGAATTAACATCATTGGGGAACATATTGATTACAATGACGGCTATGTTTTGCCAGCAGCTATTGACAAAATTATTTGTTTTGCTTTCGAAAAAAGCAACTCTAACACATCAAGAATAATCGCCATAGATCTTGAAGATGAATTTGAAATTGATATTACCAGTTCAATGGAATTGACAGATAATGTATGGACGAATTACATCCGTGGAGTTATCAATCAGTTGAAATTAAAAGATTTTAAATTTGATGGATTTAACTGTATTTTTAGCAGTAACATTCCCGTAGGTTCAGGTTTGTCTTCTTCAGCAGCTTTAGAATGCGGTTTCTTATTTGGATTAAATGAACTTTTTAATTTGAATATAAAACCGGTTGATATTGCACTAATGGGGCAAAGTGCTGAACATTGGGTAGGAATCAATTGTGGGATAATGGATCAGTTTTCAAGTGTTATGGGTTTAGAAAATAAAGTCATAAAAATTGATTGCAAAACATTGGAATATGAATATCATAACGCTGATTTTAATGATTATTCTTTGATTTTATTCGATTCGAATGTAAAACATTCCTTAATGGCATCGGCTTATAATGAAAGAAGACAGCAGTGCGAAGAAGGTATCGAAATCATAAAAAATAATTTTCCGGGGATAACTAGTTTTAGAGATTGTAATGAAGAGCATATTTTAGGATTACAAAATGTAATGAACGAGAATGTTTTCAAAAGATGTCTCTTTGTTGTAAAAGAAATCAACCGGGTAAAACTAGCCTGTGAAGCATTAGATAATGGAAAAATTGAAGTTTTAGGAAAATTGATGTTTGAAACTCACGAAGGATTGTCTAAAGATTATGAAGTAAGCTGTGCGGAATTAGACATGATTGTTGATACGCTAAAAAGGGAAGAAGCAGTAGTTGGTTCCCGATTAATGGGCGGTGGTTTTGGAGGTTGCACCATTAACTTGATTAAAAAAGGGCACGAAGAACGAATCAAAAAGGAACTTTCGGCACTTTATTTTGACACTTTTGGAATAGAATTAAAAATTTATGATGTTAAAATCGGAAACGGTACATCACTTTATAACAATAACTAGGATGAAAAAATTTGATATCAACGAAGATCCGCACAGACGCTATAATCCATTAATTAACGAATGGGTTTTGGTTTCTCCTCATCGTTCAAAAAGACCTTGGCAAGGACAAAACGAAACAGTTATATCAGATTCTTTACCAGAATATGACCCAACATGTTATTTATGTCCAGGCAATGTTAGAGCAAATGGGGAAGTGAATCCAGCATATGAAAATGCTTTTGTCTTTGAAAATGATTTTGCTGCTTTAAAACAGGAAGAAATAGCATTTGAAGAGGACAAAAAGGAAACTTTTTTCAAGGCACAGCCAGAAAGAGGTATTTCCCGTGTAGTTTGTTTTTCACCAAAGCACAATCTTACTTTACCGGAAATGCCAGTTGCTGCGATTGAAAATATCATTCATACTTGGCAAAAAGAATATACTGATTTAGGTACTATTGATTATATCAATCACGTTCAGATTTTTGAAAACAAAGGAAGTGTTATGGGGTGCAGCAATCCGCATCCGCATGGACAAATTTGGGCGCAATCGTCATTACCTACCGAAGTGGAGAAAACGCAAAATAACCAGAAAGCCTATTTTGATAAACATGGAACCACACTTTTGCAAGATTATTTGCAAGAGGAATTAAAACTAAACGAACGTATAGTAATTGAGAATGAACATTTTGTGGCATTGGTTCCTTTTTGGGCAATTTGGCCTTATGAAACCATGATAATCAGCAAGCGTCATTTTGGGAAAATTACTGATTTTACCGATGAGGAAACGACTAATTTTGCTTTGACTTTAAAACAATTGACTACAAAATACGATAATTTGTTTGAGACTTCATTCCCGTATTCGTCAGGAATTCATCAAGCGCCAACTGATGGGGAATTACATCCTGAATGGCAATTTCACATGCATTTTTATCCGCCATTGTTGCGCTCTGCAACTGTAAAGAAATTTATGGTAGGCTACGAAATGATGGGGGAATCGCAAAGAGATATTACTCCTGAAAAAAGTGCTTCGGTGTTAAAAGAGCGGCCGAATGTTCATTATAAAAATAAATTATGAAAATACTAGTTACCGGCGGATTGGGATTTATTGGTTCGCATACTGTTGTCGAATTGCAACACGAAGGTTTTGAAGTTATAATTATTGATAATCTTTCTAATTCTTCTGAAGAGGTTTTAAAAGGAATAGTTGCTATAACAGGTATAATGCCTGTTTTTGAAAAGTTGGATTTGAGAGACAAAGCGTCGGTTCAGGATTTTTTCAAAAGACATTCTGATGTTACCGGCGTAATCCATTTTGCGGCTTCTAAGGCAGTAGGCGAAAGCGTAGGCAATCCGCTTTTGTATTATGAAAATAATATTAATACTTTAATTTATTTGCTTCAGGAATTGCAACAAAAACAGGAAGCTAATTTTATTTTCAGTTCTTCTTGCACAGTTTATGGTCAAGCCGAAACGATGCCGGTTAATGAAAATGCATCGGTTAAACCGGCAATGTCGCCGTATGGGAATACCAAACAAATTGGAGAGGAAATCATTACTGATGTTACAAAAGTAAGTGGTATAAACGCTATTTTG
Organism: Flavobacterium zhoui; assembly: GCF_042787235.1. Lineage (NCBI taxonomy): Bacteria > Pseudomonadati > Bacteroidota > Flavobacteriia > Flavobacteriales > Flavobacteriaceae > Flavobacterium > Flavobacterium zhoui. The sequence goes on along the minus strand of NZ_JBHZPY010000006.1, from coordinate 74,317 downwards.
TTGCGGTATTTTAATCCTATTGGGGCACACTCATCAAGAGAAATAGGTGAATTACCTATAGGAACTCCTCAAAATTTAGTTCCTTTTATCACTCAAACCGGAATTGGTTTACGAAAAGAATTATCTGTTTACGGAGATGATTACCCGACATCTGATGGTACTTGCGTAAGGGATTACATTCATGTCGTTGATTTAGCAAAAGCACATGTTATTGCTTTGCAGCGATTGGTAAACAAAAAGAATGTAGATAAAATAGAAATTTTTAATCTGGGAACAGGAACAGGAAGTTCTGTTTTGGAAGTTATTGCAGCTTTCGAAAAAGTAAGCGGCCAAAAATTACCCTACAAGATTGTGGACAGAAGGGAAGGGGATGTGATTTCGGCTTACGCCAATACTGAAAAAGCAAACAACATTCTTGGATGGAAAACAGAGTCAACTCTTGAAGAATCGATTGCAAGCGCTTGGGAATGGGAACAGAAAGTTAGAAGTAAATAATTAATTAATTTTTGATCCAGAAAGTACATCAATTTAAATAACTTTAATTGCATTTCAATAAAATATAATTGTGCATTACATGAGCGTAATGACAAGATTTTTTAATTCTTATTATAAACTAAATTACCTATGAACCAGCATCTTGCCTTCGCAGATTACGCAGTATTTATTATCTATTTTATCGTGGTATCTACTTATGGATATACAGTTTATCGCAAACGTGAAAAAAACGAGCACGATGCCAAGGCTTACTTCCTGGCAGAAGGAACACTGACATGGTGGGCCATTGGAGCTTCTCTGATTGCGTCTAATATATCTGCTGAACAGTTTATTGGTATGAGCGGCGAGGGATTCTTCTTAGGAATTGCCGTTGCTGCTTATGAGTGGATTGCTGCTATTTCTTTGATTGTTGTAGCCGTTTGGTTTATTCCGGTTTATTTAAAGAACAAGATTTATACCATGCCACAATTTTTAAAAACAAGGTATAACGAATCAACTGCTTTAATTATGGCGGTGTTTTGGTTGTTCTTGTATGTATTTGTAAACTTAACTTCTATTTTGTATTTAGGGGCTGTTGCCATTAATGGATTGGCAGGTGGAGAATATTTGCATGCAATTATGATTGGTCTTGCTGTTTTTGCTTTAGTAATCTCTTTGGGTGGAATGAAAGTGGTTGCTTATACCGATGTAATTCAGGTTGCTGTTTTGATTATTGGAGGATTGGTTACTTCCTATATTGCTTTGACTACAGTTGGAGAGTATTTTGGATTTGGTCATGATGCCATTGCAGGTTTCAAAGTATTGATGAGAGAAGCTCCGGAGCATTTCAAAATGATTATTCCTAAACCAACTGCTGCTTCATCTCAAAATGACATCAATAAGTATCTTACTTTCCCGGGAATACTTTCTTATTTAGCGGGTATTTGGATTATTAATTTGAATTATTGGGGTTGTAACCAATACATAACCCAAAGAGCTTTGGGGGCTGATTTGCAAACTGCACGTACCGGCATTTTATTTGCAGGTATTTTAAAATTGTTTATGCCACTTATAGTAATGTTGCCTGGTATTGCTGCTTATGTTTTGTATGAGAATGGTCATTTGCCTCAATTGGTGGGTGGTAAAGATGGCGCTTATTCTGCTGTGTTAACGTTCCTTCCAACTGGTTTAAAAGGATTGTCTGTAGCAGCTTTAACTGCGGCTATTGTTGCGTCTTTAGCTGGTAAAGTGAACAGTATTTCTACTATTTATACGCTTGATGTTCACAAAAAATATATTCAAAAAGACGCAAGTGATAGAGGGCAGGTAAACATTGGAAGATATGCTGTTTTTGCTGCCATGCTTCTTGCTGTTTTATTTACTTGGAATGATGTGCTTGGAATCGGGGGCGTTGGTGGTTTTACTTATATTCAAAAATATACTGGTTTTATTAGCCCTGGAGTATTTGCCATGTTCTTCCTTGGAATGTTCTGGAAAAGAACGACGGGGACTGCAGCGATAGTTGGTGTAATCTCGGGTTTCTTATTATCTGTTTTGTTTAATGAATTTGCACCGGCTTTATTTGGGAATGAAACATTATTGTATACAGCTTACGCCAATGGGAAAGGTGGATTTGAGATACCGTTTCACATCTGTATGGGATTATCATTTGTAATTACCATTCTTCTTATGATTGTCATCAGTTTTGCAGGACCGAAGGTAAATCCTAAAGCATTTGAATTAGATACTGAAATGTTTAAATTGAAACCACAAACTACAGTATTAATAGTGATCCTAGTGTTGACTATTTTCGCTTTGTATGCTAAGTTTTGGTAGGTAGAAGTAATCGATGCTAAAATATTTTTGTCAGTGGTTTAAATCGCTGTAAAAGGAAAAAAAGTAAATAAAAAAAGCTTTCGTGTAAAACGAAAGCTTTTTTTAAATTTAAAAAGTAATTTAGTCTCTATTAACTATTGCTTCTTGTTTCCAGTTTTTAACGGAAGCGATTCTGTTATCTGAATAATCAACTTCACTTAAACTATTGAACTTATCGTCATTGTTTTGAGACCAAAAAAACCATTTCCCGGTTTTAACTCCTTTTTTATATTCGCCTGAGGAAGTTTTGTTTCCTTTCTCATCGTAAGAAACCCAAGCTCCTTCTAATTTCCCGTTTTCAAAAAAACCTTCTTGTTGTACTTGACCGTTTTCAAAAAAGTAAGTTGCTTTAAGCTTTTTTCCAAAAGGTTCCAATACCGGTTTTACTTCTTGTGCAAAAATGATCCCGGAGAACAATACTGCTGCTAAAATTATGTAATTTTTCATATCGTTAGTTTTTAATGTGTTATAGATTTGTTATTCAAAATTAAATAATATTTTACATTTAAAACACATTTACATAACAATTTAGTAACGTTAGACAAAAGCTTAACATTGGAAAATTAAAAAACATAAAAAAAGCCAGTGTTTACGCACTGACTTTGTTATTCTGAAATTTCTTGATTAATTCAAAAGAGCATCCAATTGAACCTGTAATTCCGCAGAAGAAGGCCTTGATGCATCAGCGCTTACGATTTTGCCTGTTGGATCTATCAAAATAAATCGAGGAATACTGTTTATTCCATAGTCTTTAATGAATTGAGAATTCCAGTTATTATCTGCAAAAAGTTGTACACCGCCCAATTCTTTGTCTTTGATTAAAGTTTTCCATTTCTCTATATCTTTTTGTACATCAACAGAAATGCTTACAAATGATATGTTTTTTCCATGGTATTTTTCTTCATTTTTTTTCAAAAAAGGTATTTCGGCACGACAAGGGCCGCACCATGTTGCCCAAACATCAATATAAACATACTTCCCTTTAAAATCCTCTAATTTTGTTTTTCCTCCGGCGTAATTATCATAATTAAAAGAGGGAGACATTGTATTCGCCAATTTGCTTTTAGCCAAATTAGCTTCGTAATTCATTTTGTAGTACTTAACTACGCCATTGTAATTTTCATCGATGCTTTTCTTTTGAAGATCAATAAAAATAGGGTCTAACTTTGTGTTTTGAAGACGTTTTAAATCTTCTAGTTTTTTCTTATCCAATCCTTTCAAAAAATCAACTTCAGACGCCGCAAGTAAACTGCCCATATCCGTTTGTTCTTCAAATAAGGAATTCTTCGCTAAAAAATTATTTTCTAGCGCCCCTTTTCCGGAGTATATTATGGATTCATCAAACTTTTTAGTATCCATTTTTAACTTTAAATCAAAACCATTTTTCAAGTATACAATAGTAAATTCATTTCCGTCAGACAAACTATATCTTCCATGTGCTACGTGCAAGGTGTCTTTAAAGGTGCCTTCACTAGTGACCTGAATTTTTTTAATCAACTTATTTTTGCCGTCAGTAATATAAACTGCATCCCCGTTCTTATTGGCTATTTCGCCTTGAAACGTCATATACTTACTTTTTTGAGCAATGCCACTTAAAGTACTGAGTAATACAAGTGCAGTAAAAAATAATTTCTTCATAATTGTTTGGTTTTATATTTATAGCATTTCAAAAATAAAGAAATTGCTTATAAAAAAATTATGCATTAACATAATTTTTTATTTATAATGTAATCTACTTGTATAGTTTTCTGTATTAATTTGATTTTTGTGTTTACTTTTGCAGTCTAAAATTTAAATCATGTACAGAAGTCATAATTGTGGTGAACTAAACGCCTCACATATTAATACAGAAGTTACGCTTGCCGGTTGGGTTCAAAAATCTCGCGATAAGGGGTTTATGAATTGGGTAGATTTACGTGACCGATATGGAATTACCCAATTGATATTTGACGAAGGCCGTTCTGAAAAATCAGTTTTTGAATTGGCAAAAACCTTAGGTCGTGAATTTGTAATTCAGGTAAAAGGAACTGTTATTGAGCGTGAAGCCAAGAATAAAAACATGACTACCGGTGACATTGAAATTTTAGTCACTGAACTAAATATTCTGAATGCAGCTTTAACGCCTCCTTTCACTATTGAAGATGAAACGGATGGCGGTGAAGATATCCGAATGAAATACCGCTACCTTGATATTCGTAGAAATCCAGTAAAAAACAACTTGCTGTTTCGTCACAAAGTAGCGATGGAAGTTAGAAAATATCTTTCTGATTTGGATTTTTGTGAGGTAGAGACGCCTTATTTGATTAAATCGACTCCGGAAGGAGCCAGAGATTTCGTAGTTCCTTCTCGAATGAATGAAGGACAGTTTTATGCCTTGCCTCAATCGCCACAAACTTTCAAGCAATTATTGATGGTGGGCGGAATGGATAAATATTTCCAAATCGTAAAATGTTTCCGTGATGAAGATTTACGTGCAGACAGACAACCAGAGTTTACGCAAATAGATTGCGAAATGGCTTTCGTGGAGCAAGAAGATATATTAAATATTTTTGAAGGTTTGACAAGACATTTGCTAAAAGAAATAAAAGGTATCGAAGTAGAGAAGTTCCCAAGAATGACCTACGAACATGCCATGAAAACATACGGAAATGACAAACCGGATATCCGTTTTGGAATGGAATTTGGTGAGTTGAATGAAGTTGCGAAAAGCAAAGAATTCCCAGTTTTTAATGCTGCGGAATTAGTGGTTGGAATTGCCGTTCCGGGAGCAGGGAATTATACCCGTAAGGAAATAGATGGTTTAATTGACTGGGTAAAGCGTCCTCAAGTTGGTGCCTCAGGAATGGTATATGTAAAATGCAACGAAGACGGAACTTATAAGTCATCGGTAGATAAATTCTACGATCAAAATGATTTGAGCAATTGGGCAAAAACAACCGGAGCACAACTTGGAGATATGATTTTTGTGCTTTCGGGGCCGGCTGACAAAACTCGTTCCCAATTAAGCGCATTGCGTATGGAATTAGCAACACGATTAGGTTTGAGAAAACCAACTGAATTTGCGCCACTTTGGGTTGTTGATTTTCCGTTGTTGGAGTTTGATGATGAGAGCGGCCGTTATCATGCCATGCATCATCCTTTTACTTCTCCGAAACCAGAAGATATGCATTTATTAGAAACTAATCCTGGGAAAGTTCGTGCTAATGCCTATGATATGGTTTTGAATGGAAATGAAATTGGCGGTGGTTCAATTCGTATCCATGATAAAGCGACACAACAACTAATGTTCAAATATTTAGGTTTTACAGAAGAGGAGGCTAAGGCACAATTCGGATTCTTAATGGATGCATTCCAGTTTGGTGCGCCACCACACGGAGGTTTGGCTTTTGGATTGGATCGATTGGTAGCGATTCTTGGCGGTCAAGAAACGATTCGGGACTTTATTGCTTTCCCAAAAAATAATTCTGGAAGGGATGTTATGATTGATGCACCATCTGTAATTGACGAATCGCAGTTAAAAGAGCTGCATATCAAATTAGATATTGTGTAGTTTGTCGGTTAAAATTGTTAGAAAACGTTGAATATCAATATTTTTACAAAATAAAAACAGAAGATAGCATTTCGTATTATATTAAATATTACATTTGCTTCATTATAAATTATTATTACTATTACAATGCGTACAGGTACAGTTAAATTTTTCAATGAGTCTAAAGGTTACGGATTCATTACAGACGAAGAAACAGGAAAAGACATTTTTGTTCATGCATCAGGAATCAACGCGGAAGAATTGCGCGAAGGTGACAGAGTTAGTTATGAAGAAGAAGAAGGAAGAAAAGGAAAAGTTGCTGCGAAAGTAGCAGTTATCTAAGCAAAAAAATCATTTTTTTGTTAAGAATGTTTAAAAACGTTTCGATTTATTTCGAAACGTTTTTTTTTTGTTTGTATCGAAAAGAGTTATTGAGAAAATTGAAAAAGTTCGCTCTTATTTGGAATCAATAAAAATTAGTGAGTTATGGTATTTTCGTTTAAACTAAAAATTGTTTTAAACTTGTGTTTTAAATACTTGAAACCTATCTTTGTGGCTTATTCTCATTCATAAATATACGTAACATGCAATCCGATCAATTAAATTATATCCCAATTTTAATGCAGTTCATTTTAGCTGTAGGATTTGTTGTTGGTACCATATTTATTTCTGGAAAATTAGGTCCTAAAAGATCATCCGAAATTAAAGATAAAAACTTTGAATGTGGTATCGAATCTGTAGGTAATGCAAGAATTCCGTTTTCGGTAAAATATTTTCTTGTTGCTATATTATTTGTTCTGTTTGACGTTGAGGTGATTTTTCTTTATCCGTGGGCAATTAATTTCAAAGAATTAGGAATGGAAGGGATGGTTAAAATGGTGATTTTTATGCTTTTGCTTTTGGTAGGTTTTTTCTATATTATCAAAAAGAAAGCGTTAGAGTGGGAATAAAGATTTATTTTAAAAGCTGGATTATAAATTTAAAATGGTGTCATTCTAATTTATAATCTAAATTTTACAATTCAAAATAATAAAAAATGAGCGATTCTAAAATAAATATGGTTGAGCCGCCAGAAGGTGTTGTTGGGGAAGGTTTCTTCGCTACAAAACTAAATGATGTTGTGGGAATGGCTCGCGCCAATTCATTATGGCCTTTGCCTTTTGCAACTTCTTGTTGCGGGATTGAATTTATGGCTACAATGGCTTCGCATTATGATTTAGCACGTTTTGGTTCGGAGCGAGTGAGTTTTTCTCCTCGTCAAGCGGATATGCTTATGGTGATGGGAACAATTTCAAAAAAAATGGCGCCTATTTTACGTCAAGTTTATGAGCAAATGTCAGAACCTCGTTGGGTAATCGCTGTTGGTGCTTGTGCTTGTTCCGGTGGGATTTTTGATACCTATTCTGTTTTGCAAGGGATTGATAAAGTAATTCCGGTCGATGTTTATGTTCCTGGTTGTCCACCAAGACCAGAACAAATTGTTGATGGTGTTATGAAATTGCAGGAATTAGTGAGAAATGAATCCGTAAGAAGAAGAAGTTCTCCGGAATACCAAGAATTATTGGCTTCTTATAATATCAAATAAATAATGGCGCTAGAAACGATACAAATCCAAGAAAAATTAGTCGAAACATTTGATTTGGCTGTTTTTGAATTCAAGCAGGAAAAAGATATATTTTCATTTGAAGTCGCTGCCGATAAAATTACGGCGGTGATTCTTTTTTTGAAAAATGACCCTACATTACGTTTTCATTTTTTAACTGATTTGTGTGGGATTCACTATCCTGACAATGATGTGGACCATCAATTTGCAGTTGTTTATCATTTGCACAATTGGTACGAAAACAAAAGAATTAAAATCAAGGCATTTATCAATGGTGAAAATCCAGAAATAAAAACGATATCTAATATTTTCTTAAGTTCAAATTGGATGGAAAGAGAAACGTTTGATTTTTATGGCATAAACTTCATTGGTCATCCACAATTGAAACGTATTTTGAATATGGATGAAATGATTTCTTTTCCAATGCGAAAAGAATTTCCAATGGAAGATAGCGGAAGAACGGATAAAGATGACCGTTTCTTTGGAAGAACAACCGACAATTATTAAAAATACTCACTATTATAATTTTTCACATTAAATAAATGTCAGAACTATTATTACCACCAGAGCATCGCTATGCTAAAAGAATAAAGGAGCAACTAAACGAAGACGGAAGCGAGCTTTCTATACTGAATTTAGGACCTACTCACCCAGCTACACACGGTATTTTTCAAAATATCTTGTTGATGGATGGTGAAAGAATTCTTGAAGCGGAACCAACTATTGGTTACATTCACAGAGCTTTCGAAAAAATTGCTGAAAATCGTCCTTTTTACCAAATCACGCCTCTTACTGATAGAATGAACTATTGTTCATCGCCTATAAACAATATGGGTTGGTGGATGACATTAGAGAAATTATTAGATATTGAAGTTCCTAAAAGAGCGCAATATTTAAGAGTAATTGTAATGGAATTGGCCAGAATCACGGATCATATCATCTGTAATTCGATCCTTGGTGTAGATACCGGAGCCTATACCGGATTTTTATATGTGTTCCAATTTAGAGAAAAAGTCTATGAAATCTACGAAGAAATTTGTGGTGCTCGTTTGACTACTAATATGGGAAGAATTGGTGGTTTCGAAAGAGATTGGTCGCCAGAAGCTTTTAGAAAATTAGATGTGTTTTTAGAAGAATTTCCAGCAGCTTGGAAAGAATTTGAAAACTTATTCGAAAGAAATAGAATTTTTATTGACAGAACGGTAAACGTTGGTGCTATTACGGCTGAACAAGCTATGGCGTACGGATTTACAGGTCCAAATTTGCGTGCTGCAGGTGTTGATTATGATGTTCGTGTGGCGCAACCTTATTCTTCTTACGAAGATTTTGATTTTATTATTCCTGTGGGAAAATCAGGTGATACGTACGATCGTTTTTGTGTTCGTAATGCCGAAGTTTGGGAAAGTTTGAGCATTATTCGTCAGGCATTGGCAAAAATGCCGGAAGGAAATGACTTTCATGCAGATGTTCCGGATTATTACCTTCCTCCAAAAGAAGATGTTTATACCAGTATGGAATCGTTGATTTACCATTTCAAAATTGTAATGGGTGAAGTTCCTGTTCCAGTTGCCGAGATATACCATCCTGTTGAAGGTGGAAATGGAGAACTAGGTTTTTATTTAGTTACTGACGGAAGCAGAACACCGTATAGATTGCATTTCCGCAGACCTTGCTTTATTTACTATCAAGCGTATCCAGAAATGATTAAAGGGGCATTACTATCGGACGCAATTGTTATTTTGTCAAGTTTAAATGTTATTGCCGGAGAATTAGACGCATAAAAGATATCAGATTGTTGATTAACGATTTTAGATTTCAGATTTAAAAAAAATGGAAAGAACTTATCACAAACAAGAAATAAATATAACTTCAGCATTGATGACTCGCATCAATGAATTGATTAGTCATTATCCTGAAGACAAAAGAAAATCGGCATTATTGCCTGTTTTGCATGAAGTTCAAGATGCTCACGACAATTGGTTGAGTATTGAATTAATGAATAAAGTAGCCGAAATTCTTTTGATCAAGCCGATTGAGGTTTACGAAGTAGTTTCGTTTTATACGATGTACAACCAAAGACCAGTTGGGAAATACATGTTCGAATTTTGTCAGACCTCTCCGTGTTGTTTGAATGGAGTCGAGGATTTAATGGATTATACCTGTGAAAAATTAGGTGTAAAAGTGGGTGAACCCACTGCGGATGGTTTGTTCGAAGTTAGAGGTGTTGAGTGTTTAGGGGCTTGCGGATACGCTCCGATGATGCAGTTAGGCGATTTTTACAAAGAACATTTGACTGCAGCAAAAATCGATCAATTAATTGCGGATTGCAAAAACGATACAATACTATTACACGATAAATAATATGTCACAAAAAATATTATTAGATAAAATAAACATTCCCGGAATTAAAACCTACGAAGTGTACCGTCAAAACGGGGGTTATGCTTCAGTAGAAAAAGCCATAAAAACTTTAACACCTGATGAAGTGGTCGAAGAAGTAAAAACTTCAGGATTGCGTGGTCGTGGTGGAGCAGGATTCCCCGCAGGAATGAAATGGAGTTTTATTGATAAAAAATCAGGAAAACCAAGACATCTAGTTTGTAATGCAGATGAATCTGAGCCTGGAACTTTCAAAGACCGGTATTTGATGGAATTTATTCCTCATTTATTAATTGAAGGAATGATTACTTCTAGTTATGCTTTGGGCGCAAACCTTTCGTATATCTACATTCGTGGAGAATACATGTGGGTGTATAAAATATTAGAAAGAGCCATTAACGAAGCAAAAGCTGCTGGATTTTTGGGTAAAAATATATTGGGTTCAGGATACGATCTAGAACTTTATGTTCATTGTGGTGCCGGAGCTTACATTTGTGGTGAGGAAACTGCCTTGATTGAATCGTTGGAAGGAAAAAGAGGAAATCCTCGCATCAAGCCACCATTTCCTGCTATTTCAGGACTTTGGGCAAATCCAACGGTTGTAAATAACGTAGAGACGATCGCCGCAGTGCCTTGGATTGTTAATAATTCAGGTGCGGAATATGCCAAAATTGGTATTGGACGTTCTACAGGAACCAAATTAATTTCGGCTTCAGGGCATATCAAAAACCCAGGGGTTTACGAAATTGAAATGGGTTTAAGTGTTTACGAATTCATGAATTCGGATGAATATTTAGGCGGAATGAGTTCGGATAGACCTTTAAAAGCTTTTGTACCGGGAGGAAGTTCTGTTCCCGTTTTACCTGCCCATTTAATTTATAAAACTGCCGCTGGCGAAGATCGTTTGATGTCATACGAATCGTTAAGTGATGGTGGATTTGCAACTGGTTCTATGTTAGGATCGGGTGGCTTTATTGTTTATAATGATACTGCTTGCATCGTCCGTAATACTTGGAATTTCTCCCGTTTTTATCACCATGAAAGTTGTGGGCAATGTTCTCCTTGTCGTGAAGGAACAGGCTGGATGGAAAAAGTATTACACCGAATAGAAAATGGTCACGGTCGTGAAGAAGATATCGATTTGCTGTTGAGCATTCAAAGTAAAATTGAAGGAAATACAATTTGTCCATTAGGTGATGCGGCGGCTTGGCCAGTGGCAGCGGCAATTCGTCACTTTAGAGAAGAATTTGAATACCACATTCGTTTCCCGGAAAAAATAAAAAATAGAGACCATTTTGTTGCTGAACCTTTTAATAGTCTCAATGTCGTAAAGTCGAAAGTCATAACGTAAAGAAAGAATGGGAAAATTTAAATCGTTTGAAGAAATTAATTCTTGGCAAAAATCTAGATTATTTAATAAAAGGATTTATGAAATAACAGAGAATACAATTTTTAAAAAAGATTTTGATTTAGTTAGACAAATTAGAAGAGCATCAATTTCAATTTCTTCAAATATTGCTGAAGGTTTTGAAAGGAATACAGATAAAGAGTTTGTTTATTTTTTATATGTATCAAAAGCATCAGCTGCCGAAATAAGGTCGCAATTATATTTAGCATTAGATTTAAACTATATTTCAAAGATAGAATTCGATGAATTATATTTAAATGTTTCGGATATATCAAAATTATTAAGTGGATTTATAAAATATTTAAATGATAGTCAAAAGAAATAAAGTCGAAATGTATTCGGCATTAAGACATTTGACTTTAAGACGTTAAGACTTTAAACATGAAAGTAACCATAGACGGTCAAAGCATAGAAGTAGAACCAGGAACAACAATCCTGCAGGCAGCACGTATGATAGGTGGAGAGGTAGTTCCGCCGGCAATGTGCTATTATTCTAAACTAAAAGGAAGCGGTGGAAAATGCCGTTGTTGTTTAGTGGAAGTTGCCAAAGGAAGTGAAGCTGATCCAAGACCAATGCCTAAATTAATGGCATCTTGTGTCACTGGTTGTATGGACGGAATGGAAGTGAATAGTAAATCTTCACCGAGAGTAACCGAAGCCAGAAAATCAGTAACAGAGTTTTTATTGATCAATCACCCTTTAGATTGTCCGGTTTGTGACCAGGCAGGAGAGTGTGATCTGCAAAATTTAAGCTTCGAACACGGGAAATCAGAAACTCGTTTTATCGAAGAAAAAAGAACTTTTGAACCCGAAAATATAGGTCCCAATATTCAATTGCACATGAACCGTTGTATTCTATGTTACCGTTGCGTAATGGTGGCGGATCAATTGACTGACGATCGTGTACATGGAGTAATGGACAGAGGAGATCATTCGAATATCTCGACTTGTATCTCAAAAGCGGTTGATAATGAGTTTTCTGGGAATATGATTGACGTGTGTCCTGTAGGTGCTTTAACAGACAAAACGTTTCGATTTAAATCTAGAGTTTGGTTCAGTAAGCCTTATAACGCACACAGAAATTGCCCTACTTGTTCTGGAAAGACTACCGTTTGGATGTTTGGTGACGAAATTCAACGAGTTACCGGAAGAAAAGATGAGTACCATGAAGTAGATGAATTTATTTGTAATGGATGTCGTTTTGATCACAAAGAGATTACAGAATGGACTATTGAAGGACCGAGAGCATTTGAAAAAGATTCGGTGATTAACCAAAATAAATATAACAGAAAATTACAAAAAGTGGAAATCGCTACCGAAGATCATATCCTTTTAGGTAGAGAAGAAGACCGCAAGAAAATAAGCATGGCCGAAATTCCATTGACCGAAGAAGACATTATTAATCAAAAAAGCTTGGGTAATAATGGATAGTACTATTATCATAGAAAAAAGTGTCATTATTGTTGCAGTTTTTGCTTTGACAATGTTGATGGCAATGTATTCCACTTGGGCAGAACGTAAAGTGGCCGCTTGGCTTCAAGATCGTGTTGGACCAAACAGAGCCGGTCCTTTCGGATTGTTACAACCGCTTGCTGATGGTTTAAAACTATTCTCAAAAGAAGAATTTGAACCTAATACACCAAACAGATTTTTGTTTTTTGTAGGTCCGGCAATTGCAATGAGTACCGCTTTAATGACGAGTGCCGTAATTCCTTGGGGAGACAGGCTGCATTTATTTGGAAGAGATATTTTATTGCAGGCAACTGATTTAAACATTGGATTGTTATACTTTTTTGGAGTTGTTTCAGTGGGTGTTTATGGTATTATGATTGGGGGTTGGGCATCTAATAATAAGTTCTCTCTGATTGGTGCGGTTCGTGCTGCTTCACAAATGGTGTCTTATGAAGTTGCGATGGGGCTTTCGATGATTGCTTTGTTGATGATGACCGGAACGTTGAGTTTAAGAGAGATATCTGAACAGCAAGCAGGAATGAATTGGAATGTGTTTTACCAACCGTTGTCTTTTATTATATTTTTAATTTGTGCTTTTGCAGAATCAAACCGAACTCCTTTTGACTTAGCGGAATGCGAAACAGAACTTATTGGAGGATACCATACGGAATATTCATCGATGAAAATGGGTTTTTATTTATTTGCTGAATATGCGAATATGTTTATTTCCTCTACGATTTTGGCGGTTTTATTCTTTGGAGGCTATAATTATCCTGGAATGAGTTGGGTTGTTGAAAATTGGGGGGTAAATATTGCGAATGTTTTAGGATTTGGCGCTTTGTTTATCAAATTATGTGGATTTATCTTTTTCTATATGTGGGTTCGCTGGACTATTCCAAGATTTAGATACGATCAACTGATGCATTTGGGTTGGAGGATATTAATTCCATTGGCAATCATTAATATCATCATCACCGGAATTGTAATTTTGCGAGTAGAAATTGCTACTTATTTAGGATTTTAATTAGTACCGAAAAAGCCATAGCCCTGATAGCAGTGGAAATTCTTTATTTGTTTTTCTTTAAAAACAATAAAGATTGAAACGAAGAGCAGGATTAAGCTTCAAATAAAAATAAAAAATGTCAATAGAAAGTATATCCTTATCGGGAAGAAAAAAGCTAGTCTCTAACAAGGAGATGACTTTTTGGGAAAGAATGTATCTTATTGCGATTGTCAAAGGTTTGATAATTACGATTCAGCATTTGTTCACCAGAAAAGTAACGATTCAATATCCGGAGCAGGTACGTGAAAGGAGCCCTGTATATCGTGGTCAGCACATGTTGAAACGCGATGAGGAAGGTCGTGAGAATTGTACGGCTTGTGGTTTGTGTGCGTTATCGTGTCCTGCGGAAGCCATTACGATGAAAGCGGAAGAGCGCAGAGCAGATGAAAAACATTTGTACAGAGAAGAAAAATATGCGTCGATATATGAGATTAATATGTTGCGTTGTATTTTTTGTGGATTGTGTGAGGAGGCTTGTCCGAAAGACGCCATTTACCTGACGACTTCTAAAGTATTGGTTCCTTCGAGTTATGAAAGAGAAGATTTTATCTTTGGAAAAGACAAATTGGTCATGCCGTTGGAAATGGCAATGAAAAACGCTCAACTTAAAAACGCTAACTAATGTCTACGATACTTATAATTTTTTGTGTTTTATCAGCGATAACTTTGTCAACGGCATTTTTGACAATTTTTAGCAGAAATCCAATTCACAGTGCTATTTATTTAGTGATTTGTTTCTTTTCGATTGCAGGTCATTATCTATTATTGAATGCGCAGTTTCTGGCAATTGTTCACATTATTGTGTATTCGGGAGCGATTATGATTTTATTTTTATTCACCATCATGTTGATGAATTTAAATGAGCAAAAAGAAGTTCATAGGCCTAGGATAACAAGATTAGGCGCTATCGTTTCTTTTTGTTTAATATGCGTTGTTCTGATTTTAATTTTTATAAATTCAAAACCAATTGTTGGAGAGTACGTTTCTACAGGAGAAGATTTTCAGTCTATAAAAGTATTAGGTAAAATATTACTAAATGAATATATGGTTCCTTTTGAATTTGCATCGATATTACTTTTGGTTGCTATGATTGGAACGGTGTTATTGTCTAAAAAAGAAAAATTGCAAAAATAAGATGAACAATATTTTAAACCACATTGGTATTGAAAATTATATATTCCTAAGCGTAATACTTTTTTGTATTGGCGTTTTTGGAGTGTTGTACAGACGAAATGCCATTATCGTATTTATGTCAATTGAAATTATGCTGAATGCAGTAAATTTATTGTTTGTGGCATTTTCGACTTATCATCAAGATGCGCAAGGACAAGTTTTTGTTTTCTTCTCGATGGCTGTTGCTGCGGCAGAGGTTGCGGTAGGATTGGCAATTCTAGTTTCTATTTTTAGAAATCTAGGCTCAATTACTATTGATAATTTAAAAAACTTAAAAGGATAAATGGAAATGAATACCAATATAGCTTTAGTTTTAGTTCTTACTCCTTTTTTAGGATTTTTAATCAATGTTTTCTTCGGGAAAAGTCTGGGGAAAAGTTTGTCTGGAATAATTGGAACCAGTTCAGTTGTGGTTTCTTTTATTGCTACCGCTTATTTCTTCAATGGAATTTCGTCGCAACCGGAAGGAATCCACATTTCACTTTTTGACTGGATTCAAATCAGTAATTTTAAAGTTGATTTCGGATTTCAATTGGACCAATTGTCAATTTTATGGTTGCTGTTCGTAACCGGGATTGGATCTTTGATTCATTTGTATTCGATCAGTTACATGCATGATGATGAAAATATGCACAAGTTTTTTGCCTATTTGAATCTGTTTGTATTCTTCATGATCACTTTAGTAATAGGAAGTAACTTATTAGTAATGTTCATTGGGTGGGAAGGCGTAGGTCTTTGTTCGTATCTGTTGATTGGCTTTTGGCATAAAAACCAAGATTTTAATGATGCAGCTAAGAAAGCTTTCATCATGAACCGAATTGGGGATTTAGGTTTATTAGTTGGGATTTTTATTCTTGGAAGTTTATTCTCTACGTTAGATTTTGCTACATTAAGAACTGCAATTGCTACGGCTACCAATTTAAATAGCTATTGGATTGGTGTTGCCGCTTTTGCTTTATTTATCGGGGCTTGTGGTAAATCGGCTCAAATTCCACTATATACATGGTTGCCGGATGCGATGGCAGGTCCAACTCCGGTCTCTGCATTGATTCATGCAGCTACGATGGTTACCGCTGGTATTTTTATGATTACAAGATTAAATTTCTTGTTTGATTTGGTTCCAAGCGTTCAATCTATAATCGCAGTTGTCGGAGCAGTTACTGCTTTGGTAGCCGCAACAATTGGACTGGTTCAAAATGACATCAAAAAAGTCTTAGCATATTCTACCGTTTCTCAATTGGGATTAATGTTTCTTGCATTAGGTTTAGGTGCTTACGAAGTTGCTGTTTTCCATGTAATCACACATGCTTTCTTCAAAGCTTGTTTGTTCTTGGGTTCGGGTTCTGTGATTCACGCTTTGCACGGAGAACAAGATATGCGAAAAATGGGAGGTTTGAAAAAAGCGATGCCAATAACTTATATAACGATGTTAATTGCTTCCTTAGCGATTTCCGGAGTTCCATTATTTTCTGGGTTTTTCTCGAAAGATGAAATCTTGTTAGTGGCTTTCCATCATAACATTCCTTTATGGATTGTTGCTTCGGTTGCGTCTATAATGACTGCTTTCTATATGTTCAGGTTGATGTTTTTAACGTTCTTTCAAGAATTTAGAGGAACCCCAGAACAAAAACATCATTTACATGAAAGTCCATCTTTGATTACTTTTCCTTTAATCGTTTTGGCCATATTGGCAACTGTAGGTGGTTTGATTAGTTTGCCAGGGAACAGTTGGTTGAATGAATATTTGACTCCAATTTTACCAAAATTAGCAGGTGGTGAACATCATTTAGGAACTACCGAATACATGTTGATGGCTGTTGCGGTTGTTGGAGGATTGTTAGGAATTGGGATTGCTTACGCTAAGTACATCAAACAAAATAAGGTTCCTAGCGAAGATGCTGAAATCACAGGCTTTTCGAAAGTACTGTACAACAAATATTATGTGGATGAAATCTATGATTCTATTTTTGTAAAAACGATTAATGTAATGTCACGTTTTTTCAGAGACAATGTTGAAACGAGTTTGTCAGCTTTCGTTTTTGGATTTGGAAAATTAACCAATGAAATAAGTTTTCAAGGAAAGAAAATACAAAACGGAAGTATTGGACTTTACCTATTGGTTTTCGTATTGGGGCTTTGTGCCATTGTTTCCTATTTATTTTTAGCTCAATAATCTTATACTATGAATGTATCTCTAATATTAATTATACTTTTAATTGGTGCGTTTGCAACTTTCCTTGCAGGCGATAAACTAGCTTCAAAAGTAGCTTTGTTCTTTGGGTTGGCCGCTGCAGGCTGTTCTATTGTATTATTAAATCACTTTAATTTAGGTGAAAACATCAGTTTTATCAACCAATGGATTACGCAACCTAATATTTCTTTTGCTTTAAAAGCGGACGGATTATCGATGGCGATGCTTTTGTTGACAACGGTATTGACTCCAATAATTATTTTCTCTTCTTTTAAGAATGACTATAAAAATTCAAAATCCTTTTATGCATTAATCTTGTTTATGTCATTTGCAATGGCGGGAACATTCTTAGCATCAGATGGTTTGTTATATTACATCTTCTGGGAATTATCATTGATTCCTATTTACTTTATCGCATTAATTTGGGGTAACGGAGACGCTGAAGAACGCAAAAAAGCAGTAGTTAAATTCTTTATCTACACACTTGCTGGATCATTGTTTATGCTGGTGGCTTTTGTTTATTTGTACCAAAAAGCGGGAAGCTTCTTAATTGAAGATTTATACAAATTGAATTTATCAACAACGGAACAACTGTGGATATTCTTGGCTTTTTTCTTGGCGTATGCCATCAAAATTCCATTGATACCTTTCCATACTTGGCAGGCTAATGTATACCAAAAAGCACCAACTGTTGGAACGATGCTTTTATCTGGGATTATGCTAAAAATGGGATTGTACAGTGTTATTCGTTGGCAATTGCCATTGGCTCCGCTTGCCGCTAAAGAATACATGTATATTTTCATTGGACTTGGAATTGCAGGTGTAATATATGGTTCAATCGTTGCTTTAAGACAAAAAGATTTAAAGAAATTATTAGCATATTCTTCATTGGCTCACGTTGGTTTAATTGCCGCTGGAACGTACACATTAACATTAGACGGATTGCGAGGGGCAGTTTTGCAAATGATTGCTCACGGTTTTGTAGTGGTTGGTTTGTTTTATGTTGCTGAGATTATTTTTAGAAGATATGAAACAAGAGCAATTGCTGAAATGGGCGGTATTCGTTCACAAACCCCAAAATTCACTTCGATGTTTTTAATCTTGGTTTTGGCTTCGGTAGCGTTGCCTTCTACTTTTAACTTCGTTGGAGAATTTACCGTTTTATATAGCCTTTCACAAATTAATATTTGGTTTGCGATTTTAGGAGGAACAACCATAATATTAGGAGCGTATTATATGTTGAAAATGTTTCAACACGCCATGCTAGGGGAGACTAATACAAAAATATTTGCTGATGTAACTTTTAATGAAGGAGCAACGCTGGTGATAATAATTGCCGTTTTATTCTTTTTTGGAATGTATCCAAAACCAATTATAGATTTGATCACACCAAGTCTTCAAGAAATTTTAACTCAAATTAATAGAATTAACTAGTCAAATAAAACAATGAATACATTAATAGCTATAATAGGATTAGGTGTTTTATGCCTTTTATTTGAAATTTTTAATTTGAGAAAAGCCATTGTGCCTATAACAATCATTGGATTGTTAGGAGTTCTTGGTCTAACCATGTCTGAATTTAATTCGACAGAAAGTTACTATAACAATATGATTGCTGTAAGTAAATTTTCAACTACATTTTCTTGTTTGTTTATTGTACTTACTATTTTCTTGGTGGCTTTAAGTCATAATTTTTACGAAAATCACCAATCAAAAATATCAGATTTTATTGCTATAAAAGTATTCTTATTGGCAGGAGCTGTTGCGATGGTATCTTTTGGAAACTTAGCGATGTTCTTTTTAGGAATCGAAGTATTATCAATATCACTTTACATTCTTGCGGCAAGTGAACGTATGAATTTAAAAAGTAATGAAGCGGGAATGAAGTATTTCCTAATGGGATCTTTTGCTTCGGGAATTATTTTATTTGGGATCTGTTTAATTTATGGAGCAATGGGAAGTTTTGATGTTTCTGAAATCAGTGCTTTATCACAATCTGCTGAATTACCAATTTGGTTTCCTATTGGAATCGTATTGTTGACTATAGGAATGTTGTTTAAAGTTGCTGCTGTTCCTTTCCATTTTTGGGCACCGGACGTTTATGAAGGTTCTCCTGTCTTGACAACAGCATTGATGAGTACTTTAGCAAAAGTTGTTGCGATGGCTACTTTATACAAATTGCTTTCTGTTATGAATGCTGATGTTTCTGAGTCATTTAAAATGGTTGTCGTTGTCATTTCTATGGCTTCGATGACTGTTGGAAATATCATGGCCTTGAGACAAACGAATGTGAAACGTATGCTTGCTTTTTCAGGAGTTTCCCATGCTGGATTCATGTTGATGACTTTATTGAGTCTATCTGCATCAGCGGGTAGTTTGTTGTATTATGCATCAGCTTATTCTTTGTCTGGGATCGCGGCATTTAGTGTGATTTTATACGTTTGTAAAAACAGAAATAACGAAGATATTACGAATTTCCACGGACTTGGAAAAACCAATCCATTGTTAGCGGCTATTCTTACCGCAGCTTTACTTTCTATGGCTGGTATTCCAATTTTTGCTGGTTTCTTTGCTAAGTTGGTTTTGTTCAGTCAGACGATTCAAGCGGGTTATTTGGCTTTAGTGATCGTAGCAGTAGTGAATTCTATAATAAGCGTTGGTTACTACTTCAAATTGATTTTGGCGATGTATACTAAGGAGCCAAATGAGGAAAGAAAAGGAACTCCGGTTATTATTTACGCAGTGGCCGTTATAGCGATTGTGTTGAATATTGCATTAGGTTTGTTTCCTTCCTTAGTTTTGGATTTATTGGCATAAGCCAAAGCTTTAATAATATACGGAGAACTATCAAAAGAAATTTTGGTGGTTTTTTTGGTTTAAAAAAGTATTCTTGATTGAATAAATATTTACTATTCCATTATATATAATAAAAACCTAAAACCCAAAAACGGCAAAACAGAATTGATTAATTTTGCATCATAGAATCAATTGTAAATTACAATTACTAAATAAAGGAAGATGGAAAATAAATTAAAAGTGCAAATCTGGTCGGATATTATGTGTCCGTTTTGTTATATAGGAAAAAGAAGAATGGAAGAAGCTTTGCAAAATTTCGAACATAAAGAAGATGTCGAGATTGAGTGGAAAAGTTATCAATTGGATGCGAGTTTTGTCGCCTCTCCGGAGGATAATATGGTGGAACATTTGGCAGAAAAATATAGAAAGGACAATGATTGGGCTCAAAACATGCTCGATAACATGACCCAAAATGCAAAAACAGCAGGACTGGATTTTCATTTTGAAAAAGCGATTTTGGCTAATTCTTTTAATGCGCATCGCTTGTTGCATTTGGCCAAAAAGTATAATCTTGCAAATGATTTAGAAGAACTATTGTTCAAAGCCTATTTAACCGAAGGAAAGAATGTTAATGATCTCGCTACTTTAAGCAAACTTGGAATTGAAGTAGGACTAGATGCTGAAGCTATTGCTCAGGTCTTGAATTCTGATACTTATGGTACAGAAGTGCAAAAAGACCAAGAAGAGGCAAATGCTATCGGTGTTCAGGGAGTTCCTTTTTTTGTTTTAGATAATAAATATGCAATTTCCGGAGCGCAACCTGCTTCTACATTTTTAGAAACGTTGCAAAAAGCGTGGCAAGAAGGTAAATTTGAATCGAAAGTGACATTGGTCAATACAACAACTGAAAATAGTTGCGACATCAATGGTTGTGACTAATTACACTATAAAGGTGTTATCGTCATACAAAAAACCCGCTGATACGAATATCAACGGGTTTTTCTAACAAACCATTTAAACCTAACTAACGTCTTTTATCAATTCTGATATCTACACTTCCTACTACTTTAGTTTCTTCTTTTTGTGCTTTTGTCCCACCGTTTTTAAAATAGTATTGATTTTGATCGTCTGAATTTTGATTATTTCCATGATCATCATCGCAGTCGTCATTATCATTGTTATTTTGGTTACCACCATAAGTAGGTTCGTAATTGCCAACATTATTTTCATAAGCGCGACGTCCTTTCACACTTCCAATCCTATCAATAATTTGACCACGACGGTTGTAGATAATTTGCAATCCGCCTACTTGTTCCAATGCATAACGGTTGTAAGTCATGTATACTGAACCAACTCTTTTAATTCTATCATTCGCATCATAGTTGATAAACACATTTCCAATACGTCTCACACGTCCAAAATTATCGTGTTCCACTTTTATACCGTAATTTTCATTTCTAAAATTAGACGGTGCACCATATGTTCTATTTACTGCACTAGTCCTTGCAGCTTTATAATACATGTCACGGCCGCCAGTTGTTGGGCGTGTATTGAAATCAAATTGTCCGTCAGTAAACACGAAGAACTCAACTCCTCTTTCTGTGAACACAATTGGTTCAGCGTTTCTAAAATCAACAGGCGATCTTCTCTCATGAGAAAAACTATTTTTCTCTGTTGCATTCGCTACACCACCTCCAATAAGGAAGATACTAGCTACTAAAAAGGTAATTTTTTTCATAATATATGTTATTTGTATTTTGCCTACTCTTGAGCTTTTCGGCTTTCGCTTTTTTACTTATTTGATTAGTAGTATTCAAGTAGCGTGCCAAAGTTTTGAATCAAGTTTCAGTGTTATTGTGGGAAGGGTTGCTTTTTATTTATTAACACGCAGTAAATCATTTGTTTGTGAATTTAAAAAAAGATTTTATAATTTTACAATAACCAATATTTAAGTTTAATTCCTTCTTTGTAGAATGTGGTTTTTTTAATTTCTGCTAAATTATGGACTAGGAAAAAAGTAGAAATTCTAAACCAATACCTATTTTTAATTAGTTAAGTTTTAGTTGTCTATAAGTAAAGCTAAAAACAGTATGCAGACGGTCTAAAATAGTTTTACCGGTTAAGAATAGAAACAAAAAAAACCTGTTCAAATTAATGAACAGGTTTTTGTGATTTTAATATAAATTGTTTTATAAAGTATGTTTTGGATTAAATCCATCTTCACTCAATTCCTTATGGTCGTAATCGGCTACCATTTCAGCTTCGTAATCGGTTTTTTCTCCTTTTGTGAATTTGTAAATTAATTTCTCCATGATTTCATAAATCACAGGAACAATAATCAATGTTAGGAATAATGAACTGATTAATCCGCCGATAATTACCCATGCCAAACCATTTTTCCATTCAGCACCAGCACCAGATGCTAATGCAATTGGAAACATACCAAATACCATCGCAATCGTGGTCATCAAAATTGGACGAAGACGTGCGTGATTAGCTTGAATTAGTGCTGTTCTTATAGTTTCACCCGCAGCTCTTCGCTGATTGGTATAATCCACCAACATAATTGCATTTTTACAAACCAGACCAATCAACATAATTACCCCAAGAATCGTAAATATATTCAACGTATTATTGGTCAAAGCCAAGGCTAATAAGGCTCCAATAAACGAAAGCGGAATAGCAAATAATACTACAAATGGGTGAACAAAGCTATCATATAATCCCACCATTACCAGATAAACCAAAATAATGGCTGCTAATAAAGCAAAACCTAACGTTCCAAAACCTTCACTTTGATTTTCCTGATCACCACCCCAGATGTAATTTACACCTACAGGTTTTTTCATCTTACTTAATCTTGCTTCAAGTTGGGCAACAACAGTTCCTACAGGTACACCAACAGTTTGTCCTTTTACGGTTACAGATGCTGTTTTGTCTCTTCTTTCTAATTGGCTTGGACCAGAACCTTCTTTTACAGTTGCAAATTGTGACAACTTAATTTGTTCTCCTCTTTCATTTATAAAAAGAAGATTACTTACATCATCTATGCTTTTTCTGTCGAAACTGCTGTATTTAATATTAATGTCATACTCATACTCTCCGGCTCTGAATTTTCCGTCTGTATTCCCGCTATAGGCCGTTTGCATGGTTAAACCTACGGTTTGTAAGGACAAACCAAGGGCAGCCATTTTATCTCTGTCTACCTGAACATTAATTTCAGGATTTCCGGATTCTACTGATAATTTCACACCGGTTGCTCCAGGAATTTTATTCAATTCTGCTTCTGCTGCTTTCGCAAAAATCATAGCATTGTCTAAACTCGAACCTGTAACAATTAAGGCTATCGGGGCATCCTCTGCAGTTCCTAAAATACCTACCGGAGTCGTTTTTACTTTGGCCCCGACCAATATTTTTTCTAATTGGCGTTTCATTTTTGCAGCATAAACAGATGCATCATCCAATCGGTCTTTTTGATCAATCATTTTTACATCAATCTCGGCTTTGTATGCTGTAGCCTGAGACGAACCCATACCTTCACTGGTTTGACCAACTTTAGTAATCAAACTTTTGATATATTCTTGCGTATTCAAATAAGCTTCTGCTTTTTGAGTCATGAAGTTACTTTGTTCCAATGAAGCATCTTTGGGCAATTCTATTTGAACTAAAAACTCCCCACTATCTGAATGGGCAAAAAACTCTCCACCAATAAATCCTGCAGGAACAAGTGCAACAGATCCAAAAAACAGTACCAAAACAACTAATAGAGTTGTTTTATAATGATTCAGACACCATTCCAGTAAACCTGAAATCCAGTTGGTGAAACGGGTTAATTGTTTTTCGAATCCAAGGATTACTCTTCCAAAAACATTTTTACCTTCAATATGTTCTAGTTTTCCAAAACGGGAAGACAACCAAGGGATTATTGTAAACGAAGCTAATAAAGAGAATAATGTTGAAATAATTACCGTTACACAAAACTGGGTAATAATATTTGAAACTAGTCCCGTACTCATTGCAATTGGTAAAAATACCACAACAATTACTAAGGTGATTGAGGTTACCGTCCCACCAATTTCTGCAGTTCCTTCATACGCGGCACGAACACGGTTTTTACCCATTTCCATATGCCTGTAAATATTCTCCAAAACTACAATCGCATCATCCACAAGAATACCTACAACCAGAGACAGTCCCAGTAAACTCATTAAATTCAGCGTGTATCCAAGGTAATAAAACCCAATAAAAGTAGAGATTAAAGAAGCCGGTATAGAAACCATTACAATCAATGAGTTTCTAACACTATGTAAGAAAAACAACATTACAAACGCCACAAGAAACACGGCAATCAATAAATCATGAATTACAGAATCAGCAGCTTCCAAGGTGAAAACCGTACTGTCATTAGCTACATTCAGTTTTACGCTATTGGCTTTATAATCACTTTCTAATTTTGTTATCGTTTTTAGAACTTGCTCACTAACGGCAACTGCATTGGCATCCGATTGTTTTACAATTTGTAAAATGATGGCGCTTTTTCTGTCAACACGCGCTATTTTCTCCGCTGTTTTTTGTGCATCCTGAACATCAGCAATATCAGCCAAACGAACTTGGATGCCATTTTTAGAGGAAACAATTAAGTTTTTTAATTCTTCAACATTTTTGTATTTTCCGGCTAAACGAATCAGGATTTTTTGTTCCCTTGTCTGAATGTTTCCTGTAGGGAAATCTAGATTTGAAGATAAGATTACTTGTTGCACTTGGGGAACAGAAAGACCGTAACCCTGCATTTTAACTGCATCAAGACTAACCTGAATTTCTCTTTCTTGTCCGCCAATGATGTTTACCTGAGCCACACCTGTCACACGGGATAACACGGGAGCAATTTTCTTGTCGATCAAATCATAAAATTCGACTTCATCCATTTTTCCATTGGCACCAATAGTCATAATCGGTAAATCACTCAATGAGAATTTACTTAACGAAGGAGTTTTGGCATTATCTGGCAAATCACTAATTATGGCATTAATTTTTCGTTGTGCATCGTTCAACGAAATATCCACTTTAGCCTTTGTGTTTAAAGTAATCGATACCGTTGATAAACTTTCGTACGAACGAGAGTCAATTTTTTTGATGTTTTCCAATGATGCTACTGCATCTTCTACTTTTTTAGTCACCGTATTTTCGACCTCACTTGGCGAAGCTCCGGGATAAACGGTAGCAATCGTAATTACGTTTTGTTCAAATTTAGGAATCAATTCATAGCCCAATTGGCTGTAACTGAATAGTCCACCAAGGATTAGAATTGTGAACAACACAATTACTAATGAAGGACGTTTTATGGATATTTCTGCTAATTTCATATGTTTACTTTTTAGGTCTTAAAGTTTACGGTATAAAGTCTTAGTTTTTCTACTTTTGACTTTGTGACTTTTGACTTTATGACTTTCGACTATTTTATAATATCCACTTTAGATCCGTCTTGAAGATTGATTTGACCTGTAATAATTACGGTTTCTCCATCAGAAAGCCCGCTTATAATTTCTACTTTATCACCAAGGATTCTTCCGGCAGTTACCGTTTTTAGTTTAGCAACGCCATTTTCTACAACAAAAATTTGGTTACTGCTAACACTTCCTACAAATGCATTTCTAGGAACAATCATCAACGATTGTTTTTGTTGGTTGGATGCAAATTCAGCTGTTCCGTACATTCCAGCTTTTAAATCATTGGAAGAATTATTAGCAATTTCTATTTCTACCGGAAAGTTTAAACTTGTATCTGCTTTTGGAGCGATGAAAGTAATTCTTCCTGAAAATTTTGTGTCAGGGTAAACGCTGGCACTAACTTGTACAGTATTACCTAATTTCAAACTCGCTACCTGACTTTCGTTTACGGTAACTTTCAGTTTTAGTTTTGAAACATTTACGATATCAAACATTTGTGTTGCAGCACCAAGAACTGAACCTGGCTCGATATATCTTTTATTTACAATTCCGTTAATTGTTGCTTTGATATTAGTGTCGCCAATATTAACCTTAGCTTGTTGTAATCTGGATTTTGAAGTAACTAGACCTAATTTAGCTTGATCTAATTGCTGTTTTGTAACTCCGCCAGTTTTAAAAGCGTTTTCAAAACGATTGTAATCTGCTTGTGCATTTTGATACGAAGCTTGAGCTGTCTGTAAGTCAGATGAAATTTGCTCACTTCTAATAATTGCTAAAGTTTGTCCAATTCTTACATTGTCTCCTTCTTTCACAAGAACACGTACCACTCTGC
Organism: Flavobacterium zhoui; assembly: GCF_042787235.1. Lineage (NCBI taxonomy): Bacteria > Pseudomonadati > Bacteroidota > Flavobacteriia > Flavobacteriales > Flavobacteriaceae > Flavobacterium > Flavobacterium zhoui. Next base: position 48,095 of record NZ_JBHZPY010000006.1, on the reverse strand, counting down.
CTGGTTTTTCGGCTGAAAATTTTAATTCCTGTAAGGGTTCAAAATTACCATTTGCCGAGAAATCAAGTGAAACTTCTTCGGTTTTAACAGTTCCGACTTTAACAGAAACACTAGCATTTTTCTCCGCTACAATAGCAGTTTTTGCTTCGTTTTCCTTTTTATTATTCATTAAAGTGTAAGAAATAATTGCTAAAGCGGCTACGATTAATCCTATGGTTATTATATTTTTTTTCATTTTATTAGTTATTTATTAATGTTCTTAATTCTCCTTTTGATTTGATCAATTGAATTTCTGCCAGTTTGTAATCTAATATTGCGGATGTATAGTTATTCTGTGCCTCGGTTAATGAATTTTCAGCATCCAATAGGTCAGTTAAAGACGCTAATCCTTGTACGTAATTATTTCTTGTGTTACTTAAAACGTCCTGTGCTAATTGCGCATTTGTTTTTTGGTTTCCAATGGTAATGATGCTATTCTCAATTTGTATTTTGGCATTTTCATACGCTAGATCAAGTCCTAATTTAGTGTCGTTTAAATCCTCTTTAATTGATCTTAAATTAATGTCCGCTTGTCTCACTTTTGCTCGTGTTGCAAATCCTGAAAAAATGGGCACTTTTAAATTCAAACCAATAGAAGAGAAATCCGACCAGTAAACACCATCAGCTGGTTTTCCTCCCCAAGGTAGTTTAGGACCTTGACCTATATAGTTGTAACCGGCAGATAGGTTAAGCGTAGGATAATACGCCGCTTGATCCGCTTTCTTCTGATACGTTAGCAGTTGTTCTTGTTTTTTCAAAAGCAAATACTCCGTTCTGATTTCGGTATTTGGGGTATCAGATATGGCTTGAGGGGTAACTTGAAACTCTGTTTGAGGAATGATTATTTTCGTTTCAATTGGCATTCCAATATAAAATTTCAGGGCGTTTTCCTGTAGTTGAACTGCGTTCAAAACTTGTTGACGTTGTGTATTAATATTTGATATTTTTACTAAAATCCTGTCTAAATCAATTTTTTTAGCCAAACCATTATCAAATTGCCCTTTAATTATGTTTTTTACTTTGTTGGTGTTAACATAATTACTGTCCAGAACATTTAATTTTTGTCTTTGAACATAGACTTGGTAATAATTATTTGCTACTCTTTCAATCACTTGCTCTTCAGTTAATTGATCGTTTATTTGATAAAATTCTCTAGTTGATTTTGCCGCTTTTAAACCTGTAAAAACGGATTGGTCAAAAAGGGCTTGAGTCAATGACAAACCAGCTGTAGAACTCCATTTTTGTCCAAAAGTAGCTTTAATGGTTTGCCCTTTTTCACCACCGAAGGAACCGGCATCAAGAAATGTAGTTTGAAGGATAGGATTGTAAGTTAATCCTCCATTAGCTGAAATTTGGGGCAATGCTCTAGAACGAACTTCTTGGATTTGGTAATCGCTGTTTTCAACTTTTAGTTTCGCTTTTTTTGCATCTGCTTTATTTTCTAAAGCATAGGTAATCGCATCTTTTAGTGTCAGCGATTTTGCTTCTTGTGATTTCGCAGTAATGGCAAAAATCAAGAATGTGATTAAGATTAGTTTCTTCATTATATAGTGTAGTTTAGTAAATGTTTTTCAAGTTCAAGTAATCCTTTTGGAGTTGCCATCGCTCGAGTATGGTATTCTAATATTTCAAGTTCTATTTTTTGCCCTTCTTTTTCCGAAACAATATTTGCTTTAATGCTAAATACCAACTGGTAATAAAATTGGATATAACTATCGATATTGATGTTTTCTCGATATAAACCTTGTTGGATTCCTTTTCTAATATTTTGTTCAAAAGCAGAATTACATTCGTTGATTTCTCTCAGCATTACCTTTTCATATATTTCTGGGTAATGTTTTTTTAACTGATAGATAGGGGAGGTGTCAGATGATTTAAACATTTCTTTGAACATCTTCCTGATCTCAAAATTTTCCTCAATTGCATTGTGGTCTTTCTTAATGATGGTGTCAATAATTTCATGAATTTCTTTATGAATGGCTGCTGTACTTTCTTCAATAAGTATTTCTTTATTACAGAAATACTTGTAAATTGTTTTTTTAGATATGCACATTTCTCCTGCAATATCATCCATGGTGATGCTCTTAAAACCTAGTTTTAAAAACATGTCGCTTGCTTTTGATATAATTTTATCTTTCATTTTTTTGTGCTGATCCTTAGTGTTGGGATGTTTCAGTTTTTTAATTTATTTCAAATTCAGTATTTGAATGGTCAAATTAAAGTATAAATCCAATAAGGAAACTTTAGAGACTAAAATAGTTTCCTAAATATTCACATGAATTTAACATTTAAGTAAACTTGTTTTTTAGGCAGTGAATTCTAAATTGGCAATTAATTTGATGTCTTGTCCTATTGCTAAGCCTCCAGTTTGTGCAAAAGAATTATACTTTAAGCCAAAATCTCTGCGATTTATTTTTCCTATAATTTCAAAAGCTGCCTTTTCAATGCCATTGGTAGTATTGATTCCAATGAATTCTGCGTCTAATTCAATTACTTTAGTAATATTTTTAATCGTTAGATTTCCTTTCAAAAAGTTAATATTCTTATTTACTTTCTGAAAAGAAGTCGATTTAAAGCTAATAACAGGATATTCAGTGGTGTCAAATAAATCGTTCAGTCTTAAGTGCGTATCTATTTGTTCTAGTTTTGTATCTGTATTGTTTATATCTAAAGCAAATTCAATCGAAGCATCTTCAAGCTCGTTATCTTGAATATCTACGTGACCTTCGAATTTATTTATTGTACCATCCAAATAAGCAATTATGGAGTGTCTATTTTTGATCATAACATCTGATTGGCTTGAATCAATTGTCCATTTTGTTTTCATAATAATTGGAAAGGTTATTTTGTGTAATTGAAATGTTGAAATTTCGTGTGCAAAGGTAATACGGAAACTTTGAATACCAAAGAAGTTTCCATTGTATTTTTGTTTATTTAACATTTCCTTAAGGAACGCAGTTTGTAATCTATTATGAATACTGTAAATTAGCCAAAAATTAATTTTTATGCATAGCATTTATCAGTATCAGGAGTTCATTTCAGAATATTTGCAATCACAATATGAAATCAAAGAGCCTAAAAATCTATATGAACCCATTCATTATATATTAGATTTAGGGGGGAAAAGAATACGTCCTGTACTTACGTTGATGACGGCTGAAATTTTTGATACTGACTATAAAAAAGCATTACCTGCAGCATTAGCTGTTGAAGTTTTTCATAATTTTTCATTGGTTCATGACGATATTATGGATGATGCTCCCTTGCGAAGAGGAAAGGCAACTGTTCATGAAAAATGGAATATAAATACCGGGATTTTATCTGGTGACGCGATGCTAATTTTAGCCTACCAGTATTTTGAAAAATATCAACCAAAAATATTCCGGAAACTAGCCAAATTGTTCAGCAAAACAGCGCTTCAGGTTTGCGAAGGACAGCAATGGGATGTAGATTTTGAAACTCGTATTGATGTTACAATTCCGGATTACCTGAAAATGATCGAATACAAAACAGCAGTTTTAGTGGCTGCAGCGATGAAAATGGGAGCGATTATTGCTAAAACTTCCAAAGAAAATGCGAATTTAATTTATGATTTCGGATTAAATTTAGGACTTGCTTTTCAATTGCAAGATGATTATTTAGACGCTTTTGGTGATCCCGAAACCTTTGGTAAACAAGTTGGAGGTGATATTATTGAAAACAAAAAAACCTATTTGTATTTAAAAGCTTTAGCGTTTTCGGAAAAAAAAGAAGCACAGCAATTAACGAGTTTATTTGCTAAGCAACTGCGTCACAATTCAGATAAAATTAGTTCCGTAAAAGAAATATTTAATAATTCAGGCGCTTCAAAAGCTACTCAGGATGCAATTCAGGAATTTACGTTTAAGGCATTTGAAATAATAGAGAAAATGAATATTGACGATGATAAAAAATCAATATTGAGAACTTTTGGAGAAAATTTAATGGGCCGAAAAGTATAGATTTTTAATTGTTGAAGTTTTACTTCTGATGAAATTGTATTCTAAAATCAAAATAAACACGGCTGCCAAATCTAAAATCTCAATTCGTTAATCTAAAATCTAAAATAAAATGTTCGTAGCGCCACAAAATATTGATTTGCTTATTTCAGAAGCTGAAAAAGAAGCCTTATATCTGAAGTTAATTGAACAAATGAATAAGGATTTTAATCTAGCTAATGAAGCAATTGATTTTCCTATGAGCATTTCTCCTGCTGAGTTAAAACTGCAATTACACGAAAAGATTTATAGACTCATACAGTATAAATTCGCCGAATATCTTAATCTGCTATACATTATTGATGTTTCTGAAGAACAAATAAAACAACTGGACGGATCAGATTTAGTAATTCTTGCCGAACAAGTATCTTTTTTAATTCTAAAAAGGGAATGGCAAAAAGTGTGGTTTAGGAATAAGTATTAGGTGTAATGTGTTGATTTTAATTCACTTGTTTTGCAAATATCTTCTTTGTGTCGTTTTAAACAATGATTTCTTGGTAAGACAATTTCCTGTCACATATTTTTTAATAACATATAATAATCATGTCATAAGATGCTATGCTTAAACAATTTACAACTAGTATATTTATCATTAATAAATTTGAAAAGGATTTAAAAATACTGCTAATTCATCATAAAAAATTTAATCGATGGATGGTTCCTGGTGGACATATAGAACCATTTGAAAATCAAATAGAAGGTGCAATTAGAGAAGTTAAAGAAGAGACAGGACTAAATATCAAACTTTTTTCTTTTCTTCACAAAGAACAGAAAGTTGATGATTCAGAATGGATTTTACCTCCAGAATATTTTTACCAACAATCAATCCCTGCTTCTGATAAAGAAATTGCACATTGTCATTTAGATTTTGCTTATTTATCTTTTACAAAGGAAACCGAATTTATTTTTAACTCAAAAGAAACTAAAGATATAATGTGGGTGCGGTTAGACGATTCTTTAAAATTAAATCTCTTCGCGGGGACAAGAAATATTATTCACGAAATCATTCTTAAATTTAATAACGGCGAAAAAATTTTATTTGAACAAGAAGAATAAGTAAAATCGACGGATCTAATTTATTGGTTCTTGCTGAGAGTATTGCCTTCTTAATTTTGAAATGAGAATGGCAAAAAGTGTGGTTTAGGAATAAATATCGTTAATCGCTTTTTCTACGGTTTTGTCTCCCCCTCCTTCGGAGGGGGTTGGGTGGAGGATTAAAAATACACCCTTACAAATGGCATAAAGGCATTACCATAAACATTGTTATTATCGCTTAGTACATTATAACGAGCGCCAATAGTCACATTGCCGGTTCTATAACCAGCACCAAGAAATAAACCGGTGTTCCAATAGTCTTGAGAATTATTATTAGAATTAATCAAATTAACGTTAACCCTCAATTTTTCTATTTCTGCCGAAAGTTGGATTTCTGGGATTGGATTAAACAGTCCTATGATGCTTGCTCCATATAAATGGGACGCATAATAATTTTTTTGCTTTACATACCTGTATTGGGCGCCAAGCCCCAAAGCCACATACTGATTTAAATTGTAAATAGCACTTGGTGCAAGAGAAACATCCGTATAACCGGAAGCAAAACTTAATCCAATACCTCCGCCAAATTGTACTTTTCTCCAGAAATCACTTTGAGTTTTAAGCGATGTCGTTTGCTGTTGAGCCAATAAAAAACCGGAAGACAAGAGGAGCGAAAAAATCATAATTGGTTTTAAAATGGGTAAAAGCCGTGTTTTTTTCATATTTCGTTGGTTATTTTAACAAATCTTTACGTAAAAGTAGGTAAAAAAAAGATTTAGATATAATTGATTATTGTACTTTTGTCAAACTATTTAACAAAAAAGTACAGACACTAACGATATGGATAGGTTTTCATTTTTAAACGCAGCACACACCGAATTTTTCGCACAATTATACGATCAATATTTAGTAAATCCAGACAGCGTAGAGCCAAGTTGGAGAAGTTTTTTTCAAGGTTTCGACTTTGGAATGACTACTTATAATGAGGAGAATCCAGTAACCTATTTAGCAAATGTTGCTTCTGGGAATATGGAGAGTACGCATGTGTCGGAAAAACTTCAAAAAGAATTTAATGTATTAAAGCTGATTGACGGGTATCGTTCTCGTGGACATTTGTTTACAAAAACAAATCCCGTAAGAGACAGACGAACATCATCTCCTACATTGGACATTGTTAATTTTGGTCTTTCTTCAGCCGACTTAAATACGGTTTTTGATGCAGCTAAAGTTATTGGGATTCAACCCTGTACACTTCAGGAAATTATAATACACCTTGAGACTATTTATTGTCAGCATATTGGGGTCGAATATATGTATATTCGTAAACCGGAAGTGGTGGAATGGATCCAGAAAAAATTAGGGAAAAATGATAACCAACCCAGTTTTTCTGTCAATGAAAAGAAAACAATCCTTGAAAAATTAAATCAAGCTGTTTCTTTTGAGAATTTCTTGCATACAAAATATGTAGGTCAGAAACGATTTTCACTTGAAGGAGGAGAATCTATTATTCCGGCACTTGATGCTTTGATAGAAAAAGCAGCAGAGCAGGGAGTAGAGCAATTTGTGATGGGAATGGCACATCGTGGTCGTTTGAATGTTCTAGCCAATATTTTTGGTAAATCTACCCAGGACATTTTTGGAGAATTTGACGGAAAAGACTACGATCAGGAATATTTTGACGGAGATGTAAAGTATCACTTAGGGCTTACGGCTGAAAAAGTAACCAGATCAGGAAAAAATATTAATATTAATTTGGCTCCAAATCCTTCGCATCTTGAAACAGTAGGTGCCGTAATTGAAGGAATTACAAGAGCAAAACAAGATAAGTATTTCCCTAATGATTTCTCAAAAGTATTGCCAATCGCCGTTCACGGAGATGCAGCAATCGCTGGTCAGGGAATTCTTTATGAAATTGTGCAAATGGCGCAATTGGATGGATACAAAACGGGAGGTACAATTCACATTGTAATCAATAATCAAGTTGGTTTTACAACTAATTATCTCGATGCTCGTTCATCAACATATTGTACGGATGTTGCCAAAGTAACGCTGTCGCCAGTCTTGCACGTTAATGCAGATGATGCGGAAGCGGTGGTACATGCTATGTCATTTGCTTTAGATTTCAGAATGCAATTTGGTAAAGATGTATTCATTGATTTATTAGGATATCGAAAATATGGGCATAATGAAGGGGATGAGCCTCGTTTTACGCAGCCAGTTCTATATAAAATTATTGCAAAACATCAAAATCCTAGAGATATCTATGCAGAGAAACTCTTGTCAGAAGGAGTTATTGATGCTACTTATGTAAATGGATTAGAAAAAGAATACAAGTCAAATCTTGAAGTAAATCTTGAAGCATCCCGTAAAAAAGACTTGACTATTATTACACCATTTATGAAAAATGAATGGAGAGGTTTCGAACAAGTTACTGATGTTGAAATGCTTTTAAATGTTGATACTTCTTATCCTAAGGAAGGACTTACTGACGTTGCAAATGCAATTTGTAATTTGCCGGCGGATAAAAAGTTTATCAGCAAAATCCAAAAATTAATAAACGATAGAAAAACAATGTTTTTCGAAACTAATAAGTTGGATTGGGCTATGGCCGAACATTTAGCTTACGGATCTTTATTAAAAGAAGGATATGATGTCCGTATTTCTGGGCAAGATGTAGAAAGAGGTACTTTTTCTCATCGTCATGCCGTAGTGAAAGTCGAAGATTCTGAGGAAGAGGTAGTTTTGATAAATAATTTAGAAGGTAAGGTAGGGAAATTTAATATTTTCAATTCCCTTTTATCTGAATATGGTGTTTTAGGTTTTGATTATGGCTACGCTCTAACAAATCCAAATACACTTACGATATGGGAAGCACAATTTGGAGATTTCAGTAATGGAGCCCAAATTATGATTGACCAATATATTTCTTGTGGAGAAGATAAATGGAACAATCAAAACGGAATCGTTTTATTATTGCCTCACGGATATGAAGGACAAGGAGCAGAGCATTCATCTGCAAGAATGGAGCGTTATTTACAATTGTGTGCCAGACAAAATATGTATGTTGCTGATTGTACAACACCCGCCAACTTCTTCCACTTATTGAGAAGACAAATGAAAACAACTTTCCGTAAACCGCTAATTGTCTTTACTCCAAAAAGTTTATTGCGTGATCCAAGAGTTGTTTCAGGTGTAGAGGAGTTTGCAAACGGTAGTTTTCAGGAAACATTCGATGATGTAATAGTGAATAAAGCAGATGTAAAAACATTAGTTTTCTGTACAGGTAAATTCTATTATGACATCACTAGCGAAAGAGAAATCAATGGTCGTAAAGATGTTGCTGTAGTTAGAATAGAACAATTATTCCCATTACCGGTAGAACAATTAAAAGACATTATCGCTAAATATCCAAATGCTGATGATTATGTTTGGGCACAGGAAGAGCCTAAAAATATGGGGGCTTATAGCTATATGTTGATGAATTTTGATTTGGTAAAGTGGAGATTAGCATCGCTTAAAGCCTATGCGGCACCAGCGGCAGGAAGTTATACACGAGCAAAACGTCGTCAGGCCGATGCGATAAGAATGGTTTTTGATAAAAATTTATTTAGATAATAAGGAGCTATTTCCTGCTGTGCGCTATATCTTTTTCTTTTTAAAGAAAAAAGAAAAAGGATGCCGCTACCATCAGGGCTAAAATGGTACATATAATAAGCATAGGTTGTTTTTAGAACAATTTAAAATTTAAAATTCATAATTTAAAATAATAGAACATGATTTTAGAAATGAAAGTCCCATCACCAGGGGAATCTATAAAAGAAGTTGAAATTGCAACTTGGTTGGTAAAAGACGGAGATTATGTAGAAAAAGACCAAGCAATTGCTGAGGTTGATTCCGATAAAGCAACATTAGAATTGCCTGCAGAAGCAAGCGGAATTATTACATTAAAAGCAGAAGAAGGTGATGCAGTTGCAGTTGGTGCAGTTGTATGTCTTATTGATACAGATGCGAGCCCCCCAACCCCCAAAGGGGGAGCGGATGCTGGAAAAGTTGAAGTGAAGAAAGAAGAAGTGAAAGTAGCTCCAGTAGCTACGTCAACTCCCCCTTTGGGGGCCGGGGGGCTCACTTATGCTTCAGGAACTCCATCTCCAGCAGCGAGAAAAATATTAGACGAAAAAAACATAACTCCTGCATCAGTTTCAGGAACAGGAAAAGACGGAAGAATCACTAAAGATGATGCGGTAAATGCTGTGCCATCAATGGGAACTCCTACCGGAGGATCTCGTGGTACGGAAAGAACTAAATTATCTATGTTGCGTCGTAAAGTAGCAGAAAGATTGGTTGCTGCTAAAAATGAAACAGCGATGTTGACTACTTTCAATGAAGTAAACATGACGCCTATCAATACATTGCGTAATGAATATAAAGATGCGTTCAAAGCGAAACATGGTGGAATTGGTTTAGGATATATGTCTTTCTTTACTAAAGCAGTGACCAGAGCGTTAAAATTATTCCCAGATGTTAACTCAATGATGGATGGTGATCATAAGATTGCTTTCGATTTTTGTGATATCTCTATTGCAGTTTCAGGACCAAAAGGACTTATGGTTCCTGTTGTTCGTAATGCAGAGAACTTGACCTTCCGTGGCGTAGAATCTGATATTAAAAGATTAGCCATCAAAGCACGTGATGGACAAATTACAGTTGATGATATGACTGGTGGAACGTTCACGATTACTAATGGGGGTGTTTTTGGAAGCATGTTATCTACTCCAATTATCAATCCTCCACAATCTGGAATTCTAGGAATGCATAACATTATTGAGCGCCCAATTGCTGTAAACGGTAAAGTGGAAATTCACCCAATGATGTATGTGGCGTTATCTTATGACCACAGAATTATTGATGGTCGTGAGTCTGTTGGTTTCTTGGTAGCCGTAAAAGAAGCTTTAGAGAATCCATTAGAATTATTGTTGGATAACAATCCTAAAAAAGCATTAGAATTGTAATTCAACAAATTCATAAATAACAAAAATCCGTTTAGAAAATTTTCTAAACGGATTTTTTGTTTATTTGCCTTTCTAACCAATACTATTTTATGGCATCAAATAAAAAACAGGCCGCTATCAGCTTTATCTTCATCACAATGCTAATTGATATAACTGGTTGGGGAATTATCATTCCAGTTATTCCAAAATTGATTAAAGAATTAATACATGGCGATGTTAGTGATGCAGCAAAATATGGCGGTTGGTTAACATTTGCTTATGCGATAACTCAATTTATGTTTGCACCTTTAATTGGTAATTTGAGCGATAAATTTGGGCGAAGACCCATAATCTTAATTTCGCTTTTTGCCTTTTCATTGGATTATATATTGTTGGCGTTTGCCTCAACGATTACATGGCTATTTATAGGAAGAATAATTGCAGGATTAACAGGTGCGAGTATTTCAACCGCTGCGGCGTATATAGCTGATGTGAGTACGCCAGAGAATAGAGCCAAAAACTTCGGAATGATTGGTGTGGCTTTTGGGCTAGGATTTATAATTGGACCCGTTATAGGCGGTGTTTTGGGGCATTTCGGATCTAGGATTCCGTTTTATGCAGCAGCAGTTTTGTGCTTGCTGAATTTTTTGTACGGTTATTTTATTTTGCCCGAATCATTATCAAAAAAAAATAGAAGGTCCGTTAATTTAAAAAGAGCCAATCCAATTGGTGCTTTTTTTAATTTAAAGAAATACCCTTCACTATATGGATTATTATTTGCTCTGTTTTTGATTTATGTTGCGGGACATGCGGTAGAAAGTAACTGGAGTTATTTTACGATGTACAAATTTAGTTGGGACGAAAAAATGGTCGGAATTTCGTTAGGCGTTGTTGGAGTTTTAGTAAGTCTTGTTCAAGGAGGATTGATACGGTGGACTAGTCGAAAACTAGGAAATGAAAAAAGTATTTATGTTGGAATGACATTATATACTATTGGAATGTTTTTGTTTGCTTTTGTTTCAGAAAGCTGGATGATGTTTCTCTTTTTGATTCCGTATTGTCTTGCAGGAATTGCCGGTCCATCAATGCGAGCTATCATTACGAATCATGTTTTGCCATCAGAACAAGGCGAAATTCAAGGAACAATTGCGAGTTTAACGAGTGCCGCAACCATTATTGGACCACCAGTAATGTCGAGTCTTTTTTATTATTTTACACATAAAGGTTCGCCATTTGAATTTGCAGGAATGCCATTTATCCTTGGTGGTTTATTGATGATGATTAGTGGTATTGTTGCTTATTTTTCGTTGAAAAAGTATAGTGTTTCAAATACAAGTAATGATTAAAGTAATCGATTATCCCTTTCCCTTTCATCAAAACATCGGCACCAATGATTCCGTGTACGGGTTTTGATTTGTGCTGCATTAATGCTTCATTTACGTGAGATAAATCAAAAACAATGAGATTAAAATCTAAATTTTTCCACGAGCCAAGTTGTAGTTGATTTTTTGAAGCAAGTTGGGTAAACATACCATTTGCTCCGGCGCCAGAAGCTTTCGTTTTTGATTTTTTCGCTTCCAATAGAAACAGGTCAACACTTTCAAATCCTACACAACTGTTTGAAGCTCCCGTATCGAGAATAAAGTTCCCCATGACTCCATTGATTTTAGCTTTTATTAAAAGATGTTGTGTTTTGGTAATTTTGAATTTTACTTTTTTATAATTTTCTTTTTTAAGAATATCGTGGAGGTTTTTCATTTATGCTGAATTTATTTCAGAATTTTAATTTGTGTTTCACAAAGATACATGTAGTTTTTATGAATTTTTGAAGGAATTTTGAGAATCCTATTTTTCTTTGAGAATCTTTATGAAACAACTTTTTCGACTAGTTTTAATCTTGTAAATTTGTATCCTTAAACTTTACACTTGGAAACAACAACAATAATTACCGATACGCATACGCACCTTTACAGCGAGGAATTCGATCAAGACCGTAGCGAAATGATACAACGTGCGATAAATGTTGGAGTTTCACGGTTCTTTATTCCCGCTATTGATTCAACGTGTACGAAAGCGATGTACGAATTAGAGGAAAATTATCCTGAAAATGTTTTCTTGATGATGGGTTTACACCCAACCTATGTAAAGGAGAATTATCTGGAAGAATTACAGCATATTGAAAATGAATTGAAGAAAAGAAAATTCTATGCGATAGGAGAAATTGGGATTGATTTGTATTGGGATAAAACCCATTTGCAAGAGCAGCAAATTGCTTTCAGAACTCAAATACGATTGGCAAAACACTATAAATTACCTATTGTCATTCATTGTCGAGAAGCTTTCGATGAAATATTTAATATTATGGAAGATGAGAAATCGGATGATCTCTTTGGGATTTTTCATTGCTTTACAGGGACTTACGAACAAGCCTTAAAAGCGATTTCCTATAATATGAAGCTTGGTATTGGTGGCGTTGTAACATTCAAAAATGGAAAGATTGATCAATTCTTACATAAAATAGATTTAAAACACATCGTTCTGGAAACGGATTCTCCTTATTTGGCCCCAATTCCCTTTCGAGGAAAACGCAATGAGAGTAGTTATTTAATTAATGTTGTAGATAAATTGGCTCTTATTTATAGCCTTTCGGCAAATGAAATTGCGAGGGTAACAACTGATAATTCTAAAGCTATTTTTGGTATTTAAAGAAGAAATTACATTATTTTAATTTTTTTTTTGTTCATTTGCCCACACAAAAATTGAGAACCAAAATGCAAAAATTTGACGCTATTCGGCCGTTTTACGATTCCGAAGTAAACGAGGCTCTTCACAATGTGATACATCATCCGATGATGAAGGCATTAATGAACTTTACTTTCCCTGATGTGGAAGACGAAGTTTGGAAAGAACAACTCAAGAAAACGCATTCTATACGTGATTTTCAATGTAATTTCATCTATCATTCCGTTCAAAAAGTATTAGAGAAAAGCTCTGAGGGTTTGACGACTTCTGGTTTTGAAAATTTAGAAAAAAATACTTCCTATTTGTTTATTTCGAATCATCGAGATATTCTTTTGGATACAACCTTATTGAATACCGCATTATTTGAACATGGTTTAGGAATGACGGCTTCAGCAATTGGAGACAATTTAGTTAAAAAGGCTTTTTTAAGTACGTTAGCGAAACTGAATCGTAATTTTCTGGTGTTACGCGGTCTGACTCCTAGAGAAATGCTCCAAAGCTCCAAATTACTAGCAGAATATATTGGGAATCTATTACTTCATGAAAATCGTTCCGTTTGGATTGCACAGCGAGAGGGAAGAACAAAAGATGGAAATGATGTGACTAATCCAGGCGTTTTAAAAATGTTAGGGATGGGTTCTGACGAGAAGAATTTGATGGATTATTTCAAAAAAATAAAAATAGTTCCAGTATCTATTTCATATGAATATGACCCTACTGATGCTTTGAAAATGCCTCAATTGATGGCAGAAGCCAATAACGAAATTTATGTTAAGGAAAAAAATGAGGATTTCATGACCATTCTTAGTGGTGCTATGGGACAAAAAAAGAGAATTCATATTCATGTAGGTAAAGTTTTAGATACTGAAATTGATAAAATCACAGCTCAAAATGACAACGCAAACAAGCAAATACAAGCTTTGGCGCAGGTTATAGACGATACAATATTAAGCAATTATAAATTATGGCCTACAAATTTCATCGCTTACGATATAGTAAATAAATCCAATACCTATTCGCACTTATATACGGAGAGCGAGAAATTACTTTTTGAGCGCCGATTAGAAATGAGAATTGATCATGATAATCCAGTTGCTTTGGAAGGTTTTCTTGCCATGTATGCCAATCCTGTTGTAAATAAATTGAAATATCAGGATGTTGTCTAAATCCAAAATACTTTTGATTTATACCGGCGGGACTATTGGTATGAAAAAAGATTTTGTGACCGGTGCACTTAGAGCTTTTAATTTCAGTAAATTATTGCAAAGAATACCGGAATTGAAACAATTGGATTGCGACATAGAAACGATTTCTTTTGAGAACCCTATTGATTCGTCCAATATGAATCCTGAAAAATGGGCAAAAATTGCAACAATCATTGCTGATAATTATACTTCGTTTGATGGGTTTGTGGTGTTACATGGTTCTGATACTATGTCTTATTCAGCATCTGCTTTAAGTTTTATGCTCGAAAATTTATCTAAACCAGTCATTTTTACCGGATCCCAATTGCCTATTGGAGATTTGCGTACTGATGCAAAAGAGAATTTAATAACTGCTATTCAAATTGCTTCTTTGCGTGAAAATGGAAAGCCAGTCATTAGTGAAGTAGGTCTCTACTTTGAATATAAATTATACAGAGGTAATAGAACTACAAAAATAAATGCGGAACATTTCAACGCATTCACATCTCCAAATTACCCGCATTTAGTAGAGTCTGGCGTGCATCTAACACTGAATTCAGAATTATTTTTGCCTTTAAAAACTGATTTACATTTGAAAGTGCATAAGACGTTAGATAACAATGTGGCTATTATTAAAATGTTTCCGGGAATTAGTGAAGTTGTTTTGGCTGCCATTCTTGATATTCCGAATCTTAAAGGAGTCATTTTAGAGACTTATGGAGCTGGAAACGCTCCTACAGAAGATTGGTTTATCAACCTTTTGAAAAAAGCCATTAATAAAGGCCTGCATGTCATTAATGTGACACAGTGTTCTGCCGGAAGTGTGAGTATGGGTCAATATGAAACGAGTACTTCTATGAAAGAAATTGGTGTTATTTCTGGAAAAGACATCACCACCGAAGCGGCAATCACGAAATTAATGTATTTACTGGGGCAAAAAATTGCGTCGAATGATTTCAAAAAGATTTTCGAAACATCTTTACGAGGAGAAATGATATAATAAGTAGATTTTACTTTTCTAACTCATTTTTTTTCGTGTTCTTTGCAGACCAAATAAATAGAGAGGTGTCCGAGTGGTTGAAGGAGCTAGCCTGGAAAGCTAGTATGTGGGTAACTGCATCGTGGGTTCGAATCCCATCCTCTCTGCTGAGAAATTAATGCTTCCGGAAAGGGGAGCATTTTTTGTTTTACAGCGGTACAAACCTTTTTGTTTGTCTAGGTGTATAAGGCAAAAAAGGATCAGGCGTGAAATTCCAAGTAGTATTTTCTTTGTAAAACGCCCTTTCTAGGGTTGCCCTAAATTAACCTAATTCAAGGGTTCGCAGCTTGTTTGTCTATGATGAGTTGATCCCGTCCTCTTTTCAGAAACCCCTCCCGGATAAGTAAAAGTTTTTGAACCTGTGGCAGTCTTTAGTCTTCTTGATTTTTGTTTTCGAGCAATACTAATTTATTCATAATAACGTATTTTTTGTTGTGGCCTTAGTTTTGACTAAACGTATTATATAAATCGATTTTGCTTGTATTAAAAATATAACAGAATATGTAAATTATGTAAGATAATAAATACTAAAAATAAATAATTGTGTATTTTATCGATTATATTTGTAGTATAAACGTCAGTTTTGTAATTTTAAGTAAGGATTAAAAAATCAAACTGTAGCGAAATTATTATTTGGAACATTCTTTAAATAATTAAGTGAAGAACCCAGAAAAAAGGAGTGTTTGATAGATTATTAAAAAAAGGTTGAAATTTAGAAATTTAAAAAACTTAACAGATGGAAACAGAAAATAAAAAAGAAGGAGTGTTTTTGTATATGGGTGCATTTCTTTTTACTACCGCAAGTTTGTCAATGATTGCTTTAATGTTGATGTTATTTTTTATAACTTTTTGATTTGATTATAAGTCAGAATTTTAAAGAGTTTAATGAAATTTGGAACTGCGTTTTTTCACAGGAATTCACTTCGGGTACGTGGCAAAATCTTATATTTGTGCAACTATAAACAATAGTTTAATCGAAAAATATATTTTAAGACTCACATGAAGCAATCATTAAACAAAAATAACAACGCAATATTATTTTTAAGTTGTTTTATTCTTCTAAATGTTTTCAATGTTTTTTCCCAGGAAATAACAACTTTAGAAGGTGCTTCAAAAGTAAAAATCGATTCATTGTACAGGGAGGACCAATTCTATTTTGGATTTACATATAATACCTTAACAAATAAACCCGACGGTTTGTCTCAAAGCAAATTGTCTACTGGATTTTCACTTGGATTTTTAAGGGATATGCCTACCAACAAAAATAGAACGCATGCAATAGCTGCTGGAATTGGTCTGTCGTTTAATAATTACAATCAGAATCTGGCGGTTTATAAACCAGATCAAGCGCCATCTTATTCGATTATTGATCCAGATACCAGTTTTAATAAAAATAAATTTTCACAACTTTTAGTTGAGGTACCTCTAGAATTTAGATGGAGAACATCGACTTATGAAAGCCATAAGTTTTGGAGGATTTACGGTGGCTTCAAGTTGAGTTATTTAATTCTTGACAGATCCATTTTTGAAGATGCTCAGGGAAAAATCATTGTAACCAATAATAATGATTTTAATAAGCTTCTTTATGGAGCGTATATTTCAACTGGTTATAATACAATAAATGTATATGCCTATTATGGTTTGAATTCTTTATTTAAATCGGCTAAAATTGAAGGGCAGCCCATCGCTATGAAGTCCTTAAATATTGGAATAATCTTTTATATATTATAGCCATAAAAATAATAAAAGAAGCTGCGGAATACTTCCTAAACCAAACCCTATAATTAACTCTTTGTTAGTATGTGCGTTCATTTCTATACGAGAGGATGCAACAAGACCATTTGCGAGTATTAAAAATGCAATGATAAAAGTATTCTGAAATTGAAAATGAAGACTTATCGCAATTACAAATACCGTCAGTGCGCTTATTGCCATCATATGTAGGCTTGCTTTTATATTGCCAAATAATGATAAAAGAGCCAAAATAGTACTGAGCAACGCTCCTAAGAAGAAAAAATGCAATTCAGGATATCGGTGTATAGTAATGCTTTTTCGAACCAATATAATGATTAAAAAACATTGAAGAATCAATGGTATTTTGCGTTGCGTTACTTCAGCAACCATAATAGAATCAATTTTACCAACAGCTTTTAATATTAGAAAAAATAGTATCGGAATAATTACCGTGATAATCGCCACTTGAAAAAACACAAATAATTTTTCTTCCGTTCCAAACACAGTGGTATTAAAAAAAAGATAAAATAGGGTGGCCATTGCCGGGATGAATATCGGATGAAAAATATAAGAGAATAAAGGAAGGATTTTTTTCAAGAGTTGTGATATTGATTGGCGTCAACAAATATAAATAATTTTGCAAAGGGAAGCTGTATTTTTGAGTTAGTTAACTTTTTATAAAGACTTTTAAATAATTTCAATTGGTGATTAATAATTTTAAAATGATTATAATTTATCAGTTCTCAAACTCTTCGTTGTCAAAAGAAATGTTATTTTTGATGAACCATAAAGAACAATAATTGGTACGAATTAAATAATTGGGGAGTAAAGTATTGGTCTGTTTTCTAATGGTAATATGTATAAATCTTTAAATGAGCGTCATTCGCTTTTTACATTAATGATTCTAAAAATTCAAAATATCATTTCACAAATGCAGGCAGTATTTGTAGATAATAATAGAACTAAAACAATAGATGGTATTTCTATTGATAGTCGCTCTTTGCAAAATGGTTCGCAAACTTTATTCTTCGCATTGGTCGGAGCTAATAATGATGCGCATTTATATATTGAAAATTTAATTGAAAAAGGAGTACAAAATTTTGTGGTTACTCATATCCCTGTCGATTGTATAGGAAAAGCTAATTTTCTGATTGTCGAAAATACTTTAGTGGCTTTGCAAAAATTTGCAAGCTATTATCGCAGTCTTTTTGATTTTCCAGTGATTGGATTAACCGGAAGTAACGGTAAAACAATTGTGAAGGAATGGCTAAATTTTCTGCTTAGTCCGGATTATAATGCCATAAGGAGCCCTAAAAGCTACAACTCACAAGTGGGTGTTCCGTTATCAGTGCTTGCTATAAATGAGCAACACAATCTTGGAATATTTGAAGCGGGAATTTCTACCAGTTCAGAAATGGGAAAACTAGAAAAAATCATTAAACCAACTATTGGAATCTTAACAAGTATAGGGTCCGCACACGATGAAGGCTTTGGAAGCTTACAAGAAAAGATAAGAGAGAAGCTCCTGTTGTTCAGGGATTCGGAGGTGGTTATTTATCAAAAGAGTGAGATTATTGATGCTAATTTGTTTAGGTACGACAATAGACGCCTTTTTTCCTGGAGTTTCAAAGATTCAACAGCTGATGTTTTTATTACTAAAAGTCCGGTATTAGACAAAACAATTTTACATATTCGTCATGCTGAGGAAATTTTTGAAATTGAAATTCCGTTTCAAGATGCGGCTTCTGTCGAAAATGCAATCTCATGTGTGATGGTTTTGTTGTATTTCAAATACGATGTAAAAACGATCCAAAACAGAATAAAATTATTGTATCCTGTTGAAATGCGTTTGAAAGTCAAGAATGGAATCAATAATTGCAGCGTAGTAGACGACAGTTATAGTTCTGATTTTCAATCCCTAAAAATAGCATTGGATTTTCTCGAAAGTCAAAAGCAATACCAAAAGAAAACGGTGATATTATCGGACATTTTGCAAAGTGGTTTGTCTAATGAGGAATTATATTCGAAAGTGGCAGAACTTATTATTTCGAACAGAATCAGCCGGGTAATAGGTATTGGAGAAACTATTTTGGCATTTAAAGGTAAATTTGCAAACTGTATAACGTATAAAAACACGGCAGAGTTCATTGCTGATTTTGATGATTTAATTTTCAGTAATGAAACTATATTAATAAAAGGAGCAAGGACTTTTCAATTTGAAGAAATTGTTTCCCTATTAGAAGAAAAAACGCATGAAACGGTTCTTGAAATTAATCTGAATGCCATCAGTCATAATTTAAATTTCTTTAAATCAAAGTTGAAACCAACAACCAAGATGATGGTAATGGTCAAGGCTTTTGGATATGGAAACGGTGGATTTGAAATTGCCAAATTACTGGAACATCATAAAGTGGATTATTTGGGTGTCGCTTTCGCCGATGAGGGAATTTCATTGAAAAATCTGGGAATTCATATGCCCATTATGGTAATGAATCCTGAAAACACCAGTTTTCCGGCGATCATCCAACATCAATTAGAACCAGAAATTTACAGTTTGAAAGGACTTCGCGCCTTTCTTAAAATTGCGGAACAGAAAAAATTGAAGCACTTTCCTATTCATATCAAACTCGATACAGGGATGCATCGTTTGGGCTTTGAAGCCAATACAATTGATAATTTGATAATTGCTTTAAAAGGAAATCAAACCATTCAGATAAAAAGTATTCTTTCTCATATGGCTACGAGCGATGATTTAAAACATAAGGATTTTGCGCATTCACAAATTGATTTGTTCGAAAAATTATCTTCAAAATTAATGACTGAATTGCAAATAAAACCTATTCGACATATTTTAAATACCTCGGGGATTAGTAATTATCCGGAATCACAATATGATATGGTTCGCCTTGGAATTGGACTTTACGGAGTTTCAAATGATAGTGAAGAACAGAAATATTTAGAAAATGTAGGCACCCTCAAATCGATAATTTCTCAAATCAGAACCATTCCTGCAGGTGATAGTGTGGGTTATGGCAGACGATTTATGGCAGAGAAACCAACAATAATTGCCACAATTCCCATAGGTTATGCCGACGGAATTTCGAGAGGCTGGGGAAATGGAGTTGGTTTTGTGACCATTAAAAATGAAAAAGCGACTATTCTTGGAAGCGTTTGTATGGATATGCTAATGGTCGATGTCAGCGGAATTGATTGCAAGGAAGGTGATGCTGCAGTTATTTTTGGCGAAAGCCCAACCGTTAATTATATTGCCCAAAAGTTAGACACAATACCGTATGAAATCCTTACCAGTATTTCGCAACGAGTGAAGCGGGTGTTTTATAGAGAGTAATTAATTGGGGAAGTGTCTGTTAATTGTATTAAAATTTTGATTAAATTCGTTTAGCAAAATATATTTTTAACCTAAAAAAATTAATTATGGGATTTTTTGGCGATTTTAAAGCATCTTTAATGAAAGGCGATGTGTTGAGTTTAGCAACTGCCGTAGTTATTGGTGCTGCTTTTGGAAAAATTGTAGGTTCTGCGGTAGATGATGTAATCATGCCAATTGTTGGACTGATAACAGGCGGAATTGATTTTACACAAAAATTTATCGCGCTTAATGGAAACAGTTATGAAACTTTAGCAGAGGCAAAAAAAGCGGGAGCCGCTGTAATTACGTACGGAAATTTAGTTCAGGCAATTATCAATTTCGTTATAATTGCTTTCTTCATTTTTATTATTTTAAGGGCTGTCGAAAAAGCCAGAAAAAAAGAAGTGGTTGCCCCATCTCCTCCAGCCGGACCAACTCAAGAGGAATTGCTTACTCAAATTAGAGATTTATTAAAAAAATAATCCCGCTATACTATATATTCTAATTTATCCTGAATTAATTTCAGAACTAAACCGCTTCTTAATTGAGGCGGTTTCTCTTTTTGTTTAAAATACACAAATCACGGATCTTACAGGTCTAAATACTTAGGTTGTTATAATTATAACATTTTGTTATTTTTTGTGAATGCGCTTGTTTTGATTTCAATATTACTTACTTTTGCAATTCAAATTGAATGTCCAAATAACAAAAATATACTATGAGAATAGCAGTTGTAGGCGCTACTGGAATGGTTGGCGAAGTAATGTTGAAAGTTTTAGCAGAAAGAAATTTCCCTGTTACAGAATTAATTCCTGTAGCTTCTGAGAGATCAGTTGGGAAAGAGATAGAATATAAAGGTAAAAAATATAAAGTAGTAGGCATGCAAACTGCTGTAGATATGAAAGCAGATATTGCTTTGTTTTCTGCAGGAGGTGACACTTCACTAGAATGGGCTCCAAAATTTGCGGCAGCAGGAACAACAGTAATCGATAATTCATCGGCTTGGAGAATGGATCCAACCAAGAAATTAATTGTACCTGAAATTAATGCAGGCGAATTAACGGCAGCAGATAAAATTATTGCGAATCCAAACTGTTCTACTATTCAGATGGTTTTGGTCTTGGCACCTTTACATAAAAAATACAATATCAAACGTGTTATTGTTTCTACTTATCAATCCATCACAGGAACGGGTGTAAAAGCGGTTCAACAATTAGAAAATGAATATGCCGGAGTTCAAGGTGAAATGGCGTATAAATACCCAATTCACAGAAATGCAATTCCACAGTGTGATTCTTTTGAAGATAATGGTTACACTAAAGAAGAGATGAAATTGGTTCGTGAAACTCAAAAAATATTGAGTGATAAAACAATTGCTGTTACGGCAACTGCTGTTCGTGTGCCTATTGTTGGTGGTCACAGCGAAGCAGTAAATGTTGAGTTTACCAAGGATTTTGAAGTGTCTGATGTTCAAAATATTTTGCATCATACCGACGGAGTGGTGGTTCAGGATAACAATGACACCTATACGTATCCAATGCCAATGTATGCACAAGGAAAAGACGATGTTTTTGTAGGGAGAATTCGTCGTGACGAAAGCCAGCCAAATACATTGAACATGTGGATTGTTGCTGATAACTTAAGAAAAGGAGCGGCAACAAACACCATTCAAATTGCAGAATATTTAATTGCAGCAAAATTGGTTTAATACTTAATTTTGGTTCAAATCTAAAACCATTTGTTTTTGACAAAGTATAATTTGTCAGAACAAATGGGTTTTTTTTTGCCAATAAAAAAAGTTGATTTTTGAACAGATAAGGAATATAAGTTCATTTAAGAAAAGCTCTTTGTAAGCTTATGTTTTATTAAATGTATTATATGGTAAAAAGGGGTTGTTATTTTTTCTAAATTGTTTTCATATCTTTGCCGTGGATGAAAAAGAATAAGCTCATAATAAGTGTTTCTTTGGCGATTGCGGTATTGTTCTCAATACTGTTTCAGTCCTTTCATATCTATGAACATTTAGAGAAGCAGCTTTACGAAAAGCAATGCCATCATAAATACAATGTTACTAATAAAGAGATAACGCATCAGCATCATAATTTTGATCATTGTTATGTCTGTGATTTTACTTTTGGCAGTTATATTTCTCCAAAAGAATTTACGTATCAATTACATTCCACATATAAAGAAATACCTTATTTCATTAGTCCAGAGGAAACGGCTCTTTCGTTTTCCGGCAGTTTATATTCCCTTCGCGGACCTCCTGCAAATAGTTTAAGCTGAATTTATTTCAGCTTCTGTTGATTCATTTCAACTTCTGTTGATTTATTCCAGCACGTAGCATTTTTATTTTATTTACTAAATAATTCCAGACTCATCTTCCTTTATTTTAGAGAAGAATGTGGCTAGGAACAATACATTCATTTCAATGAAATATTTTATTATAGCCCTATTCTTGGGGTTTTCGGTTATGCTTAATGCGCAAAATTCAGTATCAGGAACGGTGACTGATTTGAAAAACCAACCCATAAAAGGCGTTTCGGTTTATGCATCAGAACTGCACAAGGGAACCGCAACTGATGAGAACGGAAAATATACATTCAATAATCTTCCTGATGGGAACCTGAAATTAACCTTTACTTTCGTTGGATTTGGAATCCAAAACAAAACAATAAATGGCTTACAAAAAGAAAATACACTAGATGTAATCCTTGAAGAAACGATATTCCAGATGGATGAGGTGATTGTTTCTACTGCTTTCAATAAAATACAATCGCAGAATGTGATGAAAGTGGAACACCAAAACATCAAAGAATTACAGCGAAAAGGAACCGCCACCTTAATCGAAGGATTGGCTACAATTCCAGGGGTTTCGCAGGTTTCTACCGGAACTTCTATTGGAAAACCAGTAATTCGTGGCTTGAGTGGGAATCGGGTTTTAGTTTATTCTCAAGGCGTCCGAATGGAAAATCAACAGTTTGGAGACGAACATGGTTTGGGATTAAACGATTCCGGAATAGAAAGTGTTGAGGTTATCAAAGGACCGGCTTCATTGCTTTATGGTTCAGATGCTTTGGGTGGCGTTCTGTATTTTAACCCAGAGAAATTTGCCGATGCCAATACCTTCAAAGCTAATTTCAGTCAGAAATTGTTCTCGAATACCTTAGGTAGCAATTCCTCTTTGGGATTGAAAACGTCCACTGATAACTGGAAATTCCTTGCTCGAGGAAGTTATAATACACATTCAGATTACAAAATTGCTAAGGGAGACCGTGTGACTAATACCCGTTACAATGAAACTGATTTCAAAACAGGAATTGGTTACAGTGATTCAAAATTTTCGACGGTGTTTCGTTACAATTACAACAAACTGGATTTAGGAATTCCGGAAAATGGTATTGCAGAACAATCTACAAGTAAGAAAACAGGTTTTCCAAAGCAAGGCGTTTTCAATCATCTGTTGAGTTTGAATTCGATAGTATATTTAAAAAATTCAAAACTGGATGTTGATTTAGGCTATGTTGCCAATGACCGTTCGGAGTTCACTGATAGTGATGTCGCCAGTTTACACATGAAATTGAAAACATTCAATTATGATGCGAAATACCATTTGCCAAAAATAGGAAAAGTCGAATCTATTTTTGGAATTCAGGGAATGCACCAAAGCAATGTGAATTCCGGTAATGAGTATTTGATCCCGGATGCTACAACCAATGATTTTGGAGTTTTTGGAACTGCAAATTATGAATGGGGCTCAAACGTTTTACAAGGGGGATTGCGTTTTGATAACAGACAAATCACCACGCAAGAACATGGAATGGAAGGTCAGGAAGGCTATTTTAAAGCCATCGATAGATCGTACGATAGTTTTAATGCCTCGCTGGGCTACAAAACCAAGCTGGCCGAAGATTTGACATTACGATTGAATCTTGCTTCCGGATTTAGAGCGCCGAATTTAGCCGAATTAACTTCCAATGGCGTTCACGGAGGAACCAACCGTTATGAAGTGGGAAACAGTGATTTGAAAACGGAACAAAATGTACAAACCGATGTGAATTTGGAATATAAAAACAGCCATTTTGAATTTTTTGCCAATGGATTTTACAACCACATCAACAATTATATCTACACTTCACCAACAGGAGAAATGATTGATGAAAATGCTGTTTTTGATTATATTCAGAATAATGCCAAGTTGTACGGTGGAGAAATAGGATTGCATTTTCACCCACATCCATTAGATTGGCTTCATTTTGAAACCAGTTTTGAAACTGTAACCGGCAAGAAGCAATCCCGAAGCGTCGGGAGGGATTTTCTGCCTTTAATTCCTGCAAACAATTGGAACAACACCATTAGAACCGAATTTAAAATCAAAAATTGGTTGGAAGAGGGATTCGCCACTTTGAATTTCTCCTCTACTTTCAATCAAAATAACGTGAGTGGTTTTGAAACAAAATCGAATGGATACACATTGGTAAATTTAGGTTTTGGAGGAAAAGTAAAACTCGGTAAAACGGCTTTTGATATTAATTTGAACGGAAATAATTTATTGGACAAAAGCTATATCGCGCATCTTTCCAGATTGAAAACCGATGGAATCCCTAACATAGGAAGAAACATCGTTTTTGGGGTAAATTTTAATTTGTAGCACTTTTGCGTAAGCATAAAAAAAACGCTATTCGAAAGAGTAGCGTTTTTCTTTACACCATAAAATAAGTCTTTTGGCTAATATTTTTAACATATAAGTCATATAAGATTTGCTTTTATATTTGACGTTAAACCTGTTGCGTAATTTGATTAAAAAAACTTATATGTCTTATATGTTTACTATTTTTCAACATATAAGTCATACAAGAATTCAGTTCAAATTGTGACACAAATGAATTAGTTTTAAACTTATATGACCTTAAATGCCTTATATGGTTTATTATTTTATAACATATAAGTCATATAAGATTTGACGAATGAAGCTCACACTACTGCAAGCGTTGATTATTTTTGAGCATAAAAAACTTATATGACCTTAAATGCCTTATATGGTTTATTATTTTATAACATATAAGTCATATAAGATTTGACGAATGAAGCTCACACTACTGCAAGCGTCGATTATTTTTAAACTTAAAAAAAACTTACATGACTTATATGGTTAATAATTCTCAGTATTATGAAAATGTATAATTCGTTTTAAATTGTCACAACTGTAATAAAAAAACCATTCGAGCGACTAACATTTTTTTAAGACTTCCCTTATCGGGAACACTAACTATTTTCCTATTTTTGTTATAACCTAAAAACAGAATTTAATGAAAAACACTTTTTTATTAATGGCTTTATCTGCCACAATTGCAAGTTTTTGCCAAAACCAAAAACCAACTACAATGAAATATCCAGTTACCCATAAAGGCGAAACGGTTGATGTGTATTTTGATACCAAAGTTGCCGATCCGTACCGCTGGCTCGAAGACGACAAATCTGCCGAAACCGGCGCTTGGGTAAAAGCCCAAAACAAAGTTACCTATGATTATTTAGCCCAGATTCCGTTTCGTGATGTGTTAAAAGCAAGAATGGAAAAACTATGGAATTATGAGAAAATAGGTGCCCCTTTCAAAGAGGGGAATTATACCTATTACTACAAAAACAACGGTTTGCAAAACCAGTCAGTATTGTATAGAAAAGACGCCAAAGGAACAGAAACCGTTTTCTTAGATCCCAATACTTTTTCTAAAGACGGAACCACTTCGCTTGGCGGATTAGATTTCTCCAAAGACGGTTCTAAAGTTGCGTATGCCATTTCAGAAGGTGGAAGCGATTGGAGAAAAGTGATCATCATGGATGCCATCACCAAAAAAATAATTGAAGATACCATTGTTGATGTGAAATTCAGCGGTGTGTCTTGGAAAGGAAATGAAGGCTTTTACTATTCCAGTTATGACAAACCAAAGGGAAGCGAATTGTCTGCAAAAACGGACCAACACAAACTGTATTTCCACAAGTTAGGAACACCGCAAAAGCAAGACCAAATCATCTTTGGCGCAGACCAAAAACGACGCTATGTAGGCGGAAGCGTGACAGAGGACGATCATTATTTGGTTATCACTGCTTCGACTTCGACTTACGGAAACGAATTGTATATCCAAGACCTGACCAAGCCCAATAGTCCTATTGTGACTATTGTTGATAATTTCAAAAGCGACAACAATATAATCGATAATGAAGGCACAAAATTATTCATAGAAACCGATTGGAATGCGCCCAACAAACGCATAATAACGGTAGATGTCAATAACCCAAAACCGGAAAACTGGAAAGATTTCATCCCAGAAACTGATAACGTTTTAGCACCAACAACGGGTGGCGGTTTCATTTTTGCTAATTACATGAAAGATGCCGTTTCGGTGGTGAAACAATATGATTATTCAGGAAAAATGATTCGGGAAATCAAGTTACCAGCTTTGGGAACTGCAGGCGGTTTTGGCGGAAAGAAAAAAGAAAAAACCCTTTATTATTCGTTTACAAATTATGTCAGCCCGGGAACGATTTATTCATTCGAACCAAAATCCGGGAAATCGGCGGTATATGAAAAACCAAAAGTAGATTTTAAAAGCGAAGACTACGTTTCTAAACAAGTATTTTACACCTCCAAGGACGGAACCAAAATTCCAATGATGATTACCCATAAAAAAGGATTGAAACTGGAAGGTAAAAACCCAACGATATTATATGGTTATGGTGGTTTCAACGTAAGCTTGACGCCAAGTTTCAGCATTGCCAATGCCGTTTGGATGGAAAACGGAGGCATTTATGCCGTTCCTAATTTGCGTGGAGGTGGTGAATATGGGAAAAAATGGCACGATGCGGGAATCAAAATGCAAAAACAAAACGTGTTTGATGATTTCATTGCTGCGGCTGAATATCTGATAGCTCAAAACTACACTTCTTCCAGTTTTCTTGCTATTCGCGGTGGTTCAAACGGCGGATTGCTAGTGGGAGCAACCATGACACAACGCCCGGATTTGATGAAAGTCGCCTTGCCGGCCGTGGGTGTAATGGATATGTTGCGCTATCACACCTTTACTTCGGGAGCGGGTTGGGCGTATGATTATGGAACATCACAGGACAGCAAGGAAATGTTTGCCTACATCAAGGGCTATTCTCCGGTTAATAATGTAAAACAAGGAATTCAATATCCGGCCACGATGGTAACAACGGGCGATCACGACGATAGAGTAGTGCCGGCACACAGTTTCAAATTTGCTGCCGAATTACAGGAAAAACAAACCGGACCTAATCCTACTTTAATCCGTATTGACATCAATGCAGGACACGGCGCAGGAAAATCCGTGGCGGCAACCATTCAGGAAAACGTAGACATACAGGCATTTACCCTGTACAATATGGGAGTGACTGAATTGCAAAAATTAGCTGATTAAGAGCTGTTTTTAGGAGCTATTTCCTGCTATCCGTTACAATCTTTTTCAACGCTGTCAGGGTTTTGAACCCTGACAGCGTTTAGAAAAAGGATTTTCACTTTTATCAGGGCTAGGGCATCAGATTCCCCAAATGATTGTCATTGCGAGGAACGAAGCAATCACATCACGAATTTATACCAACAAGAAATTCAAAAAACGCTATTCGAAAGAGTAGCGTTTTTTTGCGGAATAAAACGAAAACGGAATTTGACTATTGAAATCTTGACTCATGAATATTTTTATCCCGTATGGGATTAAATATTGGTAGAAAATTATTCCATACACACAATAATATCCCGTAGGGATTATAGGTTCCGTCCCTACGGGATTATAAGGGGTCGGATTCTCGGTTGCTACCAATATCAAACACCTAACGGCGTTTTTTGGCGTAATAAAATCAGGTTGAAAACTAAAAATTAATGAGGTCAATTGTAGGCGGGTTAATTGTTTAAATAAATATAATTTCGTTATCTGCCTTTGACTGTTAAACCTTTGTGTAAAAGGAAAAATGTTAATCTTAATTTCAAAATTATGACTATTAAAGAAATTGCTCTGCAACTTAATGAGAAGATAACTGGTGGATTTGAAATCACTAAAAGAAGAGGAGTTTTAACTAGTACTTGGTTAATTTATAAAAAAGAAAAGTATTATTATTACTTTGATGTTAATGAAAAAATCATTTTTGATGAAAATCATAAATATTCTGTAGAAGAACTTGAAGAGGAATTTAAAAATTTATACTTCGAAATTGATTGTGAAATATTTTAATAAGAAACTAATAATTAATCTTAATCACATTATTCATTTCCACTTTATTTAGTTCTGCCATTAATGCCTTTTTTGCATCAAGAACAAACTCTTTCTTAAGCGGAATTCCACATATAAAAACATGGTTTGTTGATTGATTTATATTGTTCTTGTAGCTAATTTTTTTTATTTCAACTTTATCCGACGGATAACATAAAAACCCATATTTATCATCGGTTTTGCTAAATGATGAATAAGCCATAATTTGATGTAAATCATGTCTATGAACATCTTTTAAATTCTCACTTTTATCAAATTTGTTGTAAAGATTTGATTTGTATTTAGCATCAATAAACACAATAAGATTTTCTTTTTGGTAGATTGCATCTGGCTCAATATGTTTCAATTCCCAAGTATATCGATTAGAGGTTTTGGAATGAAATTTATAATTTGAAAATAAATGACCTCCGGTTTCTTTTGAAATTTCTTTAAAAATATATTGAACAAACTTTTCGAAAACATCAGAGAAATCCACACGCCAAGCTGTGCTGTCTTTCAAATTAAAATTTAATATTCTATTTGCTTGATCTTTACAGTTTTTAACTTTAAGATTGTCAGCGGATTTTATAGCGATATTATTAGTTGAAATAGGTTTGTGTAAATAAAGTTTTTCGTCAATAAAGGCTAGTCTGTTTCTAATCGAGCTTTTTATCCTTTGTGGTGTATTTGAAGATAAAAGTTCCAATTTACATAAATCAAAGACATAGCGAATTTCAGAATATTCTTTATGAAATTCACTTAGAACATTTTTTCGTGTTGGGAATTTTAACCGATTTTCGATTTTATACTCTTCATTTATATATTTATTCCAATTTACTTGCCCTGTTGGTTGTGAAGTTATCTTTTCAATATTATCAAATTTTCTCCAAGGGGTTTTAATTAATACTTCAAGAGAATCAATAAATTTCACAGCTTCCAAGTATAATGGAGGGCGGAAATTTTTTCCGGAAGCTAATGGCAAACTGTCGATTACTTGAGGACTAATTTCTGTTCCTAAAAGATTAAGAATTTCAATATAATCTTCAAATCTGTCTCGTGCAGTAAATCTAGGCATTACAACAAAATCGCCTATTTGCTTACCAGTATCTGACGCTCTTAATGGAATAGTTCCAATGAATTCTGAAGTACGAAAAGCCAAAGAAGTGTTTTGGTCTGTGCCAATAATGGATGGCTGAACCCCTAAAAAATTAAAATTATCTGAGTTGTAATTAATGAACTTTTGTAAATATTGCCCAATAATTCTTTTATCCGCTGATTTAAACCATTTTTTTTGTAAAACAAGACCATTTAACAAAAATGATTTTTCTGTCAAACAAGGGATTTCACAAAAAACATCTAACGGCTTACTCATTCAAAAAGTGATTGATTAATTCTGTTTGAGAAATAAGTATTGAACTCTTCTTTAGCATTTCTAACGAGTCCTTCTTGTAAGTATTCTCTAATTAATGGAAATATTTCATATTTGATTCTGTTTTTCATTTCCTCATCAGACGAAGCAATAAAATATCCTTGCCCAGGTTGTAACGAAAGTTCATTACTTGTTGCATACCAATCAAAAATTTCTTGTATTCTGCTGAAATCTTCTTTGTGAAATTGTTTCGAATTAATCAGTTTAGGCTTTAATGTATACCATGCAAATCTTCGTCTTAAAGCAAAGTCAACAACTGCTAAACTTCTGTCTGCCGTATTCATTGTTGCAATAATATTTAAATTTTTAGGAAGTTGATTAATCTTATAGCCTGGGTAAATTTCTATTTCAACATCTGAATTTTCCATTTTGTGCTCAAATAGATAAAATATTGGCCCCAAAACATTAGATAAATTTGCTCTGTTTATTTCGTCAATTATTAAAACCGTTTTCTCGTTTTCATGTTCTCTGGCATATTTTAAAGCTTCAGTAAAACTTCCTAGACTCTCAATATAGTTTAGTTCTTTGCTCTTAACATCTGGTCTAATTCCATAGATAAAATCAGAAAAACTAGTCTCGGCATGAAATTGTGTGAAAAATGTTTTAGCTTTTATTTTTGCTGATACCAATTTTGCTGTTCTTGTTTTTCCTGTACCAGGTGGTCCTTGTAAAACAATAAATCTTCTTTCTTTTAGCAAACTTTCGATTTCTTCAGCTTCATCGATTTCCTCTGTTTCCAAAAACGGTTCAAGAGCTTCTGTAATTGCTTTTCTATGCTCTTTGTTCGATGGCCATTCTCTTAACTTTGCATAACCAGCTACAAAAGCAGCAATTATTTTTTTACCTTCTTTACTTTCAGGATTATCTACTATTTGGCAAACTGGTAATACTTTGCTATAAGTTTTTATAGTATTTTTTATATGTTGTAAATCATTGCTTCCGGTAATTGTTTTTGGCAAACTAGTTTCGATATCTGAAAAATCAGATTTATAAAAGCCTCTTTCGTCAATTAGATTTGAAAATAATCTCCTAAGTCCTGGATAAGTTGCTAATTCATAATCATTTTTAAATCCACTCGAACCAATACCTAAACAAACTAACCATGGTTTATTCTGTTCGTTTGGAAAAATAGTCAATGAAAAATCGTGAAACGGGCCAGAAGTATCTTCGTCAGGATGGATAAAGCCAAAATATGCGCCATTATCTTTCAATGCTTCTTGTTTAGTATTGTTGCGCTCTATGTATGGTTTGTTGAACTCATTATCTGCTTTAGCGCCAAATTGTTCTGCTTTGTCCTTTATAAACTGTCTGATGTTCTCTATAATCATTTTTCTATTTTAAGTATTGTATTATTGTAAACTAGACTAATAATCTATTTTAAATAATAAGCTCTATTCATCAAACAAGTCTTTAATTTTTACATCAAGAGCTTTTGCTAATTTTTCAACAACTTCAATGGAAACATTTCTTTCTCCCTTTTCGATAGTTGGTAAATAGGTTCTGTCAATTTCTGCAAGATTAGCAAGCTTTTCTTGTGAAAGACCTTTCGCTTTTCTTAGCTCTTTTATTTTTAGACCGAGTTTTTGCTTAATATTCATGTTAACAAATATTACAAAATGTGGTCTATATTGCAACGGAGTAGAGTCCGGTTTTTTTATGTCTTTGAAATAATCTACCTTTAATAATCTAATTCTTTTAAACAATGACATCATCTGAAAAAATCGAATATTTTGAACAATTTCTAAATCAACCTGAAGAGAACTATGCAGATAGTTTCAAGGCGGATATCATTATGTTTTTTGATGATGATTTTTCTAAGGAAAATTCACAATTACTTTTTCTTGAGAATTTAAATTCGAAAAGAGATATTGAAAACTGGATTAATAAATTGACTTCCCGTTTTGTAACGAAATTTGATTCAGAATTCGAAACTGAGAATGACTTTATTTATGATTATTTAGAAAATGGATAAAAGCAGTATAATACAAATCAAAAAGCCAATTCTAACTAAACTGATTAAAATTTTAAGTACTCAAAACGATTCCCTAAAATCAATCAGAAAGCAACAATTCAGTTAATCGATCGTCATGGCCGTAGATGTCATTATAAAAATGAATCGTTCCATTACGATCTACCCAAGCGGTAAAATAACCAATATAAACGGGGATTTTAGTTTTAAGTTTATAGGTCTTTTCTGCGCCTCTGTTCATGGCTGCATCGATTTTTTCTACAGTCCAGTTTTTGTCGTCTTTCAAAATGGCAACGGCCAAATCTCTGGCGCGCGCCACCCGAACGCATCCGTGACTAAAAGCTCTTTGTTCTTCTTTAAACAAGTTTTTTGCAGGTGTATCATGCATATAAATGGAAAAAGAATTTGGGAAAACGAACTTAACCAATCCAAGTGAGTTTTCCGGTCCGGGTCGTTGCCGTACTTTATCACCAACCCATTCCATGTTGTGTTTTGCGAGATAGTTTGCATTTTTGGCAATAGCCGGCAAAATCTCTTTTCTTAAAATGCTTGAAGGGACATTCCAATAAGGGCTAAATACAATTTCACTCATTTCGCCGCTAAAAACCACTGTTCTATTCAGTGATTTACCTACTACAACTTTAGATTCCAGAGCGGGTTTCCCGTTTTTGAAATAGGTAAGATTGAAGGAAGGGATATTGACCATAATATACTGTTGTGTTTTTATCAAACTGGGAGAAATCCACCGGCATCGTTCCATATTGGTCATGATTGTCTTTATGCGTTCATTTACGGGAATATTCATGTCTTTGATGTGCTTGGGTAGCAGAACGGGATCAGGGATAAAAGCATTGCGTTCCTTGTAATGCAGCACCCCGACCACAAGTTCGTTGTCGTACCAATTTTTTTTCGAGTCGGCACTCAGATCTCTGGTAAGATAAAGTCGGTTTCTGATTTGCAAAACCACATCAGCGGTATCTCCCGGTTTCAGCGATTTCATTTTTTTTGGCCAAACAATGGTACTCCAGCCTCCTTTTTTTTCAATATTCCGATATTTTTGCAAGGCTTCTTTTAACTGATAATACTGTCCCAAAAGGTCTTTATCCTTCTTGTTGATTAAACTGGGATCTTGTAGCAACGAATCTAATCGATTGACATACGATTGTTTTTTTCGGGGAAGATACCAGCCCAATTGTTGTGTTTTCTCGATATCTACACCCTTATAAACTCTGTTGAAATAGAAAAAATACAACGAAGACATCAAGAGTTCTACCTCCAGATTTGATTCTTTCCTGTTGTCATAATCCTGAAAAATTGATTGCATTTTTTCCTTGTACGGAACCCGTATTTTAAGGCCTTCCTGATCTAAATTGTTGATTTTGCTATACAATAAATCAGCAAACTCATTCATGCCATTGCGGTCATACCAAAGGAATTGGTAATTGTGTTTCCGGTATAGTTTGACCACTTCTGGTTTTAGGTATTTTAGTTTTGGGTATTTAGAAAAAAAAGGAGTAACCAATGTGCTGTCAAATGGTTCATTCAAAAAAGGAATTGTGTTATTGCAAATAAAGGAAATAGCAGGAAACGCAGATTCAGTTTTACTTGCTTCAAGGCTGTAAGAACGCGCCAATAGTAAATGGGAAGGAATACAAAAAAACAATAGGACAAGGATACGTTTCATGTCGACAGTTTTTATTTCTTTCAACTATAAATATACAAAAAAAGACTGATGGATTGGGCGTGTTTAAATGATATAGTTGAATCTAAAAGGTTGAAATGTAATTTATTGCATAAATACCTCCGCTATAAAGTACAACCGTGTGGACCCAAAAATCGGGTAAGATATTAAACACCAATTTCACGAATTTGCACAAATTAATTCGTGAAAATTCGTGAAATTGGTGTTTAACTTTTTAATATGAAATTAAAAAAACTTGTTTTTAGATATTTTGATTACCAGATTTTAACTCTTTTCTCCGGAGCGAGGTATAGCGAATCCGTCGGTTTTATATTGAAAGCCGTGTAGAATTCTGGAATATTGCGTACAACACCATTTACCCTGAATTTTGAAGGCGAATGCTCGTTGCTTGCCACTTGGATTCTTAAAGCCTCCTCTCGACTTTTATTTAGCCAGCTTTGACCCCAGCCAAGGAAAATACGTTGTTCCCCGGTGAAACCATCCAAAACGGGCGATTTTTTACCATTGAGACTCATTTTGTACGCTTTTATAGCGATGGATAGTCCTCCTAAGTCACCAATGTTTTCCCCTTGCGTAAATTCTCCATTTACGTTGAGGTCAGGAAAAACTTTAAAACCGTTATATTGGGTAACTAATGCTCCCGTTTTTTGTTTGAAAGCTGCTAAATCTTTTGATGTCCACCAGTTGCGCAGGACTCCATTGCCATCAAATGTGCTTCCAATATCATCAAATCCATGTCCGATTTCGTGCCCTATCACCGCTCCAATTCCGCCATAATTTACGGCATCTTCTGCGTTTGGATCAAAGAAAGGAGGTTGCAAAATAGCTGCCGGAAATACAATTTCGTTTAAAAAGGGATTGTAATATGCATTTACGGTTTGAGGTGTCATTCCCCATTCTGAGCGATCAACAGCTTTTCCGAGTTTATTTATTTGTCTGTCGTATTCAAAGGCAGTAGATTTTTGGAGGTTTCCATATAACGCTCCTTTTACGACTTTTAATGTAGAATAATCTCTCCATTTATCAGGATAACCAATTTTTATGGTGAATTTAGATAATTTATCCAATGCCTGTTTTTTGGTTTCCGGACTCATCCAATCCAATTTCTTGATGCTTTCGCCATAGGCCTTAAGAAGATTTTTAACTAAGATTGTTACTTGTCCTTTAGCTTCCGGAGAGAAGTGTTTTTCAACATACACTTTGCCTATAATCTCGCCAAGGTTATCATTTACCTTTTCTACTCCTCTGCGCCATAAAGGTTTCTGTATCTCTATTCCCGCTAATGTTTTGCCATAAAAATTGAAGTTTTCATTATCTAAAGCTGTACTTAAAGACATTGACGATGCATGAACAGCACTCCATTTTAGGTAGCCTTTCCAAGTGTCCAATGGTGTGGTTTTTATAATAGCATTGAGTGATTTAATGTATTCTATTTGTGTTACAACAATATTTTGCTGGTTGATAATCCCCGCATTATTCAGCATGGAACTCCAGTCAAAATCAGGCATGAGTTGCTTTAAATTTTTGATCTCATACTTGTTGTAAAGCTTTACGATATCACGTGTTTGCTCTTTTTTCATATGTTGCGAAGCTAAAGTAGTTTCTAAAGCCATAATTTTTGGGGCGAGTTCAGCGGGATTTGCTGCCCCGCCAAGTTGCAACATGTTTTGGATGTGGGTTACATATTTTTTGCGTATTTCTTTAGATTTGGCATCTTCAAGAAAATAGTATTCTCTGTCCGGCAGTCCAAGACCACTTTGCCACGTATAAAGCATGTATTGGGTAGGATCTTTAAAATCTGCAACAACTCCAATTGCAAATGGGGTGTTTGTCCCTGATTTATTAGCGTAACCAAAATATTTCGCCAGATCAGAATAATTAGAAATGGCGTCAATTTTATTGAATTCTGGTAGTAGGGGTGCAATTCCTATACGGTCTCTGGTTATAGTATCCATAAAAGTACTGTAGAAGTCTCCAATTTTTTGTTCATTGGAACCATCGGCAAAACCGCCTTTAGCAGCATTCTCGATGATGGCTTTCACATCTTCCTGTGATTTGTCATGTACAATGTAGCCAATACCATAGGAGGGTTTGTCTGCCGGTATCTTGGTGTTTTTGACCCAGGTACCATTCACATAGGCATCAAAATTGTCACCAGGCCTTACCGAGGTGTCCATGTTTTTGAGCGATAAACCGGATACTAATTTTTTGTCTGACTTAATTTTAGTGAACGCACCAAAAATTAGAATAGAACACAATAATAAAAAAAGAGTTCTAAAAGAGGAGAGTTTGAATTTCATAGTATTTATCTTTAAATTTTTAGGATATTAAAGATAATTAAAAACAAGTGTAAATAATATAATATGTTGAAAATTAGATTATTGACATTAAACAGGGGTTGATTTACACGATTTTGAATAGATATCTCGTTACCATCTATTCCTCAGCTACTAGCGAAGCTAATTTTTCATCTTTGTCGTAGATATCCTCATAAAAATGGATATCCCCTTTGTCGTCTACCCAAGTGGTAAAATAACCAATGTAAATGGGAACCTTGTTTTTCATTATATATGTGGTTTCCTTCTCTCCTTTCATGGCATCAGCGATACGCTCAACGGACCATTCAGGATCATTTTTTAATAGCAATTGTGCTAATTCCCTGCCTTTTTGCATATTGATGCAACCGTGGCTTAGGGCTCGGTAGTTGAATTCAAATAAACTTTTGGATGGCGAATCGTGCAAATAAATATCATTTGGATTAGGGAACATGAATTTAACCAGTCCCATTGGGTTTTTTCCTCCAGGTTTTTGTCTGACTCTTCCATTGTTGGATTCCATGTTATGTTTTTCCAAATAGTTTTTATCTCCAAACACCGCTTGCGCTAATTCATTTTCAACAATACTTTGAGGAATATTCCAGTATGGGCTAAACACAATCGAAGTGACATAACTGCTAAAAACTGCCGTTTCAGAAATGTTTTTTCCAACCAACAAACTGGACTCTAGTGCCTTGGTGCCATCTTTGGTGTAAACCAATTGAAAAGCGGGAATGTTTATAAATATGACCTCATTGGCATTTGTTAAGTCAGGATCCATCCATCGGCAACGTTCCATGTTTACGGCAATCGCTTGAATGTATTTCTTGATTGGTAAATTCATTCGTTGCACTTGCCAATTGGTAATGAGATAATTCGGTTGATAGCCATTTCGTTTTTTGTATTTCAATACACCGGCCATTAATTCATTATCGTACACATTATTTTTAGAATCCTGTTTTAAATCTCCAATAACTGTAAGACGTTGTCTGATTTGGCCAATGGTTTTTGAGCTGTCACTCGGTTTGTATAATTTTACAGCACTATCTGTGGCAATGTGATTCCAAGTACCATTTTTTTCTATTTGTCGGTATGTTTTTAAAAAGTCACGGAGTTTATAATATTGTCCCAACATATTTTTATCGTTCTGATTCAATAAACTGGGATCTGCTAAGAAGGAATCCAATAGGTTTTCATAAGAGTTGTTTTTCCTTGGTAAAAACCATCCGATTTCCCTGATTTTTTCGCTGTCAATACCAAAATATACCTTTTTAGCATAAAACACATACACAGAGGAAAGCAGTAGTTCGGTATCCGTTTCAGATGGATTCGCTGTTAAAGATTTTGTGTCGAATATTCCGTCAATTTTATCTTGGCAGGGAAAATTAGAGTCAATGCCTTCTTGCTCCATTTGACTTACTTTAGCATATAAGATGCCGGCCAATTCAATTATTCGCTGATCCTCGTACCAAATGGATTTGTAATTCCGTTTTTTGTAAACAGCGGAGACATCAGATTGGTATTTTTTTAATTCGGGATATTTAGCAAAGAAGCCTGTGATTATGGCCTTATTAACGGTAATTTCGGGTTTTCCAAAAATGTATTCCTGAATATTTTTGGCAATAGAAAATACTTTAGCCGTTAGGTTTTCATTCCGGTTATGGTAAATTGTAGTAACTGACACTCCACATACAATTACTACGATGGATAAAAGATATTTTCTCATAGTCCAATTATGTACATAAAGATAAAAAAATATATAATCAGTATAAAGTATATCCCCAATTGTTTGTCTCTTTTATGATTTTATTAATAAATGAATAGTTGCTGCCAATGCCTGGCTAATAGTATTTATGGGATTTATTTTCATAAGGTTTTATTAATTACTATTGTTTTTATTGGACTATAGTTAAATTTGAGAATCAATACTAAACATTAAATAAACATGAAAATTCAAATTAACACAGACAAAAATATTGAGGGACACGAACGATTGGAAGCTTATTTTTCTAGCGAATCAGAAAAAGTATTAGCTCGTTTTGAAGATAAAATCACACGTCTTGAAGTACATCTGGGAGATGAAAATAGTGATAAAACCGGTATTAATGATAAACGCTGTCTTATCGAAGTACGTGCTGCTAATATGCAACCTATAGTAGTCACTAATCATGCTGATACTACGGAGAAAGCTTTCCAAGGTTCGTTAGAAAAGATGAAAAAAGTGTTGGGAACTACTTTTGATAAAATGAAAGCACATTAAAGTATCCCTTTTTGGACGACATAAAAAAAATGACATTATCTCTTAAAGAAGATAATGTCATTTTTTTGTGGAATACTAATTTTATACTGATCGAATCGAATGATTATTTCGCAAATATCAGGGAAGCTAATCGTTCATCCCTATTGTAGATGTCCTCATAAAAATGGATGAGTCCTTTGTCATCTACCCAAGAGGTGAAATAACCAATATAAACAGGGATTTTATTTTTTAGTGCATACATGGTCTCCGTATCGCTGTTCATCGCGGCATCAATCTTTTCCGGAGTCCAGTTTGGATCATTTTTCAAAATGATATTGGCTAGGTCTTTTGGTTTTGCAACTCGTATGCAGCCATGACTAAATGCTCTGTCTTCACTATTGAATAAACTTTTAGAAGGCGTATCGTGCAGGTATATATTATTAGAATTAGGAAACAAGAACTTAACTTTACCCAAAGAATTATCACCTCCTGGTTTTTGTCTCACGTCGTTGCCGTTCCATTCCATATTGTGTTCGGCTAAATAGTTTTCGTTTTCTTCAATTGCCGGAAGTATCTCTTTTTTCAGAATACTCGTTGGGACATTCCAATACGGACTAAAGGCAATAAATTTCATTACGGCGCTAAATACGACCGTTTTATTTAAGGCTTTTCCAACCACCACTTTAGAACGTAACTCCGGTTTTCCGTTTCGAATATAGGTTAATTCATAAGCCGGAATATTGATAACTATTAACTCTGGGGATTTTGTGATGTCATTAGAAATCCATCGACAACGTTCCATGTTGACCGTAATTGTTTTGATGCGCTGCCCAACGGAAATATTCATGTCTTTTATGTGTTCTGGCAAGATACTTTTATCAAGTGTATTGCCATTTCTCATTTTGTATCTCAAAATTCCAGCGGCTAAAACATCATCGTAAACCGTGCTTTTTGAATCCTTTGAAATATCGCCCGTAATGAATAAGCGTTGTCTTATTTGCGCAATTGTTTTAGAATTATCGCCAGGTTTGTATGATTTTACATTTGGATCAATGGCAATAGTTTTCCATCCGCCCTTCTTTTCTATATCACGGTATTTTTGTAACACGTCTTTAAGAAGGTAATATTGACTTAATACCCCTTTCTCATCTTTGTTGATTAAGTTAGGTTCAATTAAAAGAGAATCCAAATAACTAACATACGACTGTTTTTTCCTTGGAAGATACCATCCAAGATCCGTCGATTTACTGGCAGGTATTCCATGATATACTTTGTCAGCATAAAAAAAGTAAAGAGAAGAGCTTAGAAGTTCTGCGTCAATATCCGGTTTTTGGTCGTTATCTGCATCTTCGTAAATATCTGATAGTTTGTTTTTATAGGGCACATCAACTTGAACACCTTCTTCTTCGAGATTGTTAAGTTTATCATACAATAGATTACCGAAATCATTAATTCCGTTGTCGTCATACCAAACATAATGGAATTGATGTTTGCGATACAATTTCTCAACATCAGCTTGGTATTTTTTTAATTTTGGATGATTAACAAAAAACGTTTTTACCAAGGTACTGTCAAAAGGAGTTTCAAGGGATATTTTATTGGCTTCTGCTTCCTTTTTTGCTTGTTTTTTGCACGAAATGGTTAGAGACAAAACGGCAATAAAAAAGATTATAATTTTGGGGCTTAACTTCTTCATAATTTAAACTTTAAAGCGTAATAATTTATTTATAGGTATACAAAAATACGGCAAATCAAGTACTTAAATACCAGTTTTGAAAAGGGCGGTTTTTTGAGTTTTATGTATTGTTTTTACTTTATTCATATAAATCAATAAAAAAATATTCGTAAATAGTTGTTTGTCAGTGCTTTTGGTTTTGTGTTTATTTATGAATTTGAAACTTTTTATGTAAGCAAGGAATGTAAATCCAAAAATTATGAAATAAATAGAAATAAATATGTAAAATTGCCCCTGCTGTCTATTTTTGTCCGGACAACAGAAAAACACAAGCAGTTTAGAAGAAAGAATTGGGTAGCGCTATCAAGTTGGTAATAGTAAAACAGAAATCATGGATGACGCTGATTATAAAGAGTCAAGCTACTTTTAGAGGGTTCTGGATCAAAAAATAAAATGCAAATTTTACTGGTTTTCTTGAAATAATTTATAAGAAACAGCAAAATTTGTGTTTAAGAAAGCGGTTTAATCGGGTGTAGCTGCTAAGAATGTAAAATACAGATTTTTCTTAATTCCAAAACTAAATGTTATAAATATTGGCAGCAGTAGAAATCCATAAGAAAGGATAAGTTCATCATATAACTGAGAGGGTCGCAATGCATAATAAGGGAATTGCATTCCATTTGCTGGCTGTTAGTGTATTTATTAAAATAAAAACCATGAATAATACCTAAATCAAATGAAAAAAATACTGGCTGTTCTTGCCGTTCTAGCACTATTCAGTTGCAAAAGCTTGATAGAGAAACAAACAATTTCAAAAGAAAGAATTAATGTCACGCTAGACTCCTGGCATAAAGCGGCTGCTGATGCAAATTATGAGAATTATTTTGCGATGATGACTAATGACGCTATTTTTATTGGCACTGATGCCACTGAAAACTGGAACAAAACGGAATTTCAGGCTTTCGCCAAGCCTTTTTTTGATAAAGGAAAAGCATGGAATTTTACAGCAATAGAGCGTCATGTTTATTTTGATGAAAAAGGGAGGACAGCTTGGTTTGACGAATTACTGAATACCCAAATGAAAATTTGCCGTGGTTCAGGCGTTTTGGTAAAAATAGGAAATGAATGGAAAATAAAACACTATGTTTTGTCTATGACCATACCAAATGATAATACAAACGAAGTAGTAAGAGTAAAAACAAACATAGAAGATGCTATTTTAAAGAAAATGAATGGTACTAAATAAAGGTGTAATCTCGAATTTTTTTTATAACTCGAAAATGCATCTGATAAGATTGCAAATTATTTTTTTTGAGATAAAAAAAGGAACTAATCGAACCAAGTGTAGACGCAGGTTTAAAATGGAATCAAGGTAACAATTATTAAGCATATTCACACTGATTTTAAGTTGATATTAAAAGGTTAAACACGGATTTCACTGATTTGCACAAATTAATTCGTGTAAATTCGTGAAATTCGTGTTTGATATCCTCTGCAGTTTTGTACCCACAGGGTAGGGAATAAATAGCGCTATATTAATTTTTCTCCGCTTGGGCTTTCGGTCTTATATAATTCCTTAATTTTGTCGAAATATTTGTAAAAGCGTGGGAAGTAAAAATAAACTAAAGAGATTCAAGGAAAACGAAACATTCGAAAACGTTTTTCAACCAACAAGAGAAGAAGTACTAGGCGATTTATTTCCACTTAAAGGGAAATGGCATACTGAATTTTTCAAAAATGATAATCCATTGGTATTGGAATTAGGTTGTGGAAAAGGAGAATATTCCGTGGGT
This sequence comes from Flavobacterium zhoui, assembly GCF_042787235.1. Taxonomy (NCBI): domain Bacteria; kingdom Pseudomonadati; phylum Bacteroidota; class Flavobacteriia; order Flavobacteriales; family Flavobacteriaceae; genus Flavobacterium; species Flavobacterium zhoui. The sequence continues at coordinate 6,565 of NZ_JBHZPY010000006.1, read as the reverse complement.
CTTGCTGAAAGATATCCTAATAAAAATTTTGTTGGGATTGATATCAAAGGAGCGCGTTTTTGGCGCGGTGCCAAAACAGCCGTTGAAACAGGTTTGCATAATGTAGCCTTCATTCGAACTCAAATCGAATTGATAAATCATATTTTTGCCGAAAATGAAGTAGATGAAATTTGGATTACTTTTCCAGATCCTCAAATAAAATACAAACGAACAAAACACAGAATGACCAATTCCGAGTTTTTGCAGTTGTATAAAAAAGTGCTGAAAAAAGAGGGTGTTGTAAACCTTAAAACCGATAGTGAATTCATGCACGGTTATACACTTGGTTTGCTTCATGGTGAAGGACACGAGGTTTTGTACGCCAATCATAATGTATACGTAAACGAAGGAAGTCCGGAAGAAGTGACTGCTTTTCAGACTTTTTACGAAAAACAATATTTGGAAGTTAACAAAGCAATTACGTATATTCGATTCAAAATTAAAGAATAGTTTTACGGTTTTAACTGGAATTGTTTTTCTTTTTTGAATGCTGATACCTAGCCTATGAATCTACTTATATCTTTAGTTTCCGGTTTTATTACCGCTTTTATAGGGATTACTCCGCCGGGGTTACTCAATATGACAGCTGCGAAAGTGAACTTGAAAGAAGGAAAAAAAAGTGCTTTGTGGTTTGTTTTTGGGGCGATTATTATAATATTTTTTCAAGCATATCTAGCAATACTTTTTGCCAGATTTATTGATGACCGCCCTGATTTGGTTCTTTTATTGCGCGAAATTGGTTGCGTTGTTTTCTCAGGCTTAACCATTTATTTCCTTTTGATAGCCAAAAAGCCAAAGAAGATAAAAGGAAAAATAAAGAAGCAGAGCAAAAGTTCTCGTTTTTTTCTTGGAATGTTACTTTCTGCACTTAATTTCTTCCCTATTCCGTATTATGTTTTGGTAAGCATTACCTTATCCTCGTATAATTTGTTTTCTTTCGATACCTCTTTCGTTTTTATTTTTGTGAATGGGGTTGTGCTTGGTGCTTTTTTGGTTTTCTATTGTTACATCACTTTTTTTGGAAAAATACAAAACAAAGCGGATTATATGATGCGAAATATGAATACCATTATTGGCAGTATAACTGGATTGATAGCAGTTGTAACCTTGATTAACATAATAAAACATTACATGAGCATTTAACAGTTCTATAGCTCAGGTTAGTATCATTATCACCATTTTTTATTAGATTCAAATTCATGTCCGAAGATAACTTTTTCGAAAGAGTGTACATTATAGCCAGACAAATTCCTTACGGGAAAGTCACGTCTTACGGTGCGATTGCCAAAGCACTGGGAACTGCCCGTTCCGCGAGAATGGTCGGTTGGGCAATGAACGCTTCCCATAATATGGAAGATGTTCCGGCACATCGGGTAGTGAACAGAAAAGGGCTGCTTACAGGAAAACTTCACTTTGACGGAACAAATCTCATGCAGCAATTACTGGAAAATGAGGGAATTGTTGTGGTTGATAATCAGATAATGGATTTTGAGAAACACTTTTGGCAACCTGAAATACATTTTTAGAATCTTCTTTATATCCTAATCTTCAAAAATTGATGATTTATTTGAAAAAATGAATAACCACCAGCAATCCCCACATCAATAAATGCAATACAAAACCTTTATAATAAGAACTTTTCACAGTATCTTTGCAATCTGAAATCAGTTTAAATAAAGATAATATTCTGGCGGTAAAACGCCCATAGAAAACAGTTAACTAAAAATGAAATTAGATAGAAAAGAAATTCTTAAAGCTTTAGAAACGATTACTATAGCTGGAGAAGGAAAGAACATGGTGGAGAGTGGCGCTATAGCGAATGTAGTTACTTTTGGCGATGAGGTAGTAGTAGATTTAGTATTACACACACCGGCAATGCACATTAAAAAACGTGCTGAAGACGACATCAAAAAAACAATTCTTGAATTAGTGTCTCCAGATGCTAAAATCAAAATCAATAGTAAAGTTGAGGTTCCGGACAAGCCAGAAATTAAAGGAAAATCAATACCGGGAATAAAAAACATTATCGGAGTTGCCTCTGGTAAAGGAGGAGTAGGAAAATCTACAGTAACTGCAAATTTAGCAGTATCATTGGCCAAAATGGGTTTCTCAGTAGGAATTCTTGATGCCGATATTTACGGACCATCGATGCCAATCATGTTCGACGTAGAAAGCGAAAAGCCAATTTCTATAATGGTCGATGGGAGATCAAAAATGAAACCGGTTGAAAGTTACGAGGTAAAAATTCTTTCAATAGGATTTTTCACAGCACCAAGTCAAGCGGTAATCTGGAGAGGGCCTATGGCTTCTAAAGCGTTAAACCAAATGATTTTTGATGCTGATTGGGGAGAATTAGATTTCATGTTGGTCGATTTGCCACCGGGAACAGGGGATATTCACCTTTCGATCGTACAATCATTACCTATTACGGGTGTTGTGATTGTAAGCACACCGCAAGCAGTAGCTTTGGCCGATGCTAAAAAAGGAGTTTCCATGTTCATGTCTGAGGCAATAAATGTCCCTGTATTGGGAATTATTGAAAACATGGCATACTTCACACCCGAAGAATTACCTGAAAATAAATATTACATCTTTGGAAAAGAAGGAGCTCGAAATCTTGCAGAAGATTTAGACGTTCCATTCCTGGGACAAGTGCCAATTGTACAATCAATCCGTGAAGCCGGAGATTACGGTCGTCCTGCAGCCATGCAAACAGGTTCAATAATCGAAACTGTTTTTGAAGAAATAACCCGCAATGTAGTGCGAGAAGTAGTAAGCAGAAACGAAAATTTGCCTGCGACTGAGGCTGTTAAAATTACAACTATGGCAGGTTGTTCAGCAGTAAATAAAAAATAGATTACTTATATTTTTAGACTACTTAGACAAACTAAGAAATCTAAAAATCTAAAAGGTCTGAAAACCTAATAAGTCTAAATTATGACAACAGAAGAATTAACACTAGAAGTTCAAAAAGCACTCGAAGAAATCAGACCTTTTTTGAACTCTGATGGCGGAGACATTACCCTTATTTCCATCGAAGACGGCAAACATGTAAAAGTACGTCTTGAAGGAGCATGTACCAGTTGCAGTGTAAACCAAATGACATTGAGAGCTGGTGTTGAAACCACTATCAAAAAGTTTGCACCCCAAATAGAAACTGTTGTAAATATCCTATAAATGTTAGGGCGTGCCCCTTTTAAGAAAAAAGGCTACTCAATAGAACGAGTATTTGCCTTTTTTCTTAAAACGGTCGGGCTATCCGCGCTACTTCGGTAGCCAGCTTCTATCCCTCACGCAAACCCACAACTCATAACTTATAACTCACAACTGACTTATGGATGTATTAATAAAAATTAAAGACAGAGAAGGAGTAGTGCATGAATTACAGGCTCCCACAGATATGGCCATGAACATCATGGAATTATGCAAAGCCTATGAACTACCTGTAGAAGGAACTTGTGGCGGAATGGCCATGTGTGCTTCTTGTCAATGTTATGTTCTTAATGATGTAGTATTGCCGGAAATGGGTGATGATGAAGAAGCGATGCTCTCTGAAGCGTTCTACGTAAAATCGAACAGTCGATTGGGTTGTCAAATCCCAATCACCGAAAGCCTGGAAGGATTAGAACTGGAATTGGCTCCGGAAAATTAAAGTAAAGCGTTCATCTTGGTGAACGCTTTTTTTATTTGTAATCTTTTAGATTGGTTGGACCATCAAGTATTTCTCTTACAATTTGTAAAATACCGTTATCCCTTGTGTCAATGTACCATTTTATTAATGTTAGGGTTCCGTTTGCAATCTCAATACCGGTAATACTTCGCGGGTGTACGCAGCTTCCGTCATTAAAATAAGGGGTTGAGTTTTGACTTGGGTACGAAAAACTGGGACGATGTGTATGTCCTACAATCGTAATCTTTCGATTATTGTTTTCAATCCATTTTTTTATTCGCAGTTCTACTTTTATACGTTCTACATAATTCTTTGCAGGGCTTGTCGGATCAGAGATACCCCAAATTTGTAATGGTTTCCATAATACAGCAACCATAAATCGATTGATTTTCCAACCTACATAATTCATGAAATCAGCTTGATGACCGTGCGTTAAAAAGAGTTCTTGTTTGGTTTCCTGATGGACCAAAACGATGGCTTCGTGACATTTTATACCGGTAAATAAAGGTTCGGTTCGGTCATTTTGGGTATTTATATATGTTGAAAGCGTTTTTTCTGCGTGATCTTTATTCCGAAAAACCATATCATGATTGCCCCAGATTTTATGGTATCTGTTTGAGTCATGAAATTTCTTTAATAAAAGATATACGTTTTTGTGCGCTTCAAAAATGGTTTTAAAGAATATATTTTCCCATAATTCATCGCCGTCACCCAACTCACAATATTCAAAACCATCATTATAATACTGGTTCATTGCATGAAAATAGACATTTCTATTGTTTGCAAAATCATCAGCAAAACTATTGTCGCTCCGGTGGCAGTCGCTAAATAGAATAAACTTTGATTGATCATCAAAAGGAATTCTTTTAGCTTCTTTATAGGCTTTTGTTAATCGTTCTTGGGAAGACATTTGTATGTTTTAAAAAAATAAAGATATATAAAAACTGTTATTAAAGGGTAATTGGAGGAATACTTCTTTAATAAGTGGACTGATCTTTTATTTTTGGATTGCTGCAGCGGCTTTTGGCAAAATCCGTTCTACAAATAGAGAATACGCTAATTCCGAAGGATGCAATCCATCTTGGGCTACAAGATTGGTATTTGTTAAACCTTGTCTGGTGATATCAGTAATGTTTATAAACTCAATATTGTTATCCGTGCAATATTTTTTGGCGTAAGCATTATAACTATCAATTTCCATAGAAATCCGCGATTGATTTCCTGATCCTTGGCCAAAAGGCGTATGGGCATAATCTGGAATAGAAACCACAATGACATTCGCCTTATCACCTTTTGCGAAAGCAATAGCTTTAGTTAGTAATTCAGGGAACTCTTTCTCGTATACCGAAAAAGGTTTGTTTTGATATTGATTGTTTACACCAATTAATAAGGTAACCAAATCATAATCGGAGCTTGGATTTTGTAAATCAATCGCCGAAATTAAGTTGGTTGTGGTCCAGCCCGTTTGCGCAATAAGTTTTAATGGATAGGCATTATTTGGATTTAAATTACTGAGGTTTTTCTTTAGTTGTTCGGGAAATCTACAGGTTTCACATACACTTTGACCAATGGTGTAACTGTCGCCAAGTGCTAAATATCTAAAGGTTTGATTTTGTGTTTGCGGGACTGTTATTAATGTAGGATTTGTAACTGTTGTTGCATAAGTCGTTTTAGGAATTGGATTTTCACTGCTACAACTTGCAATAAAAAGTAATAAAAGGAACGCAACTATTATTTGAAATTGTTTTTTCATTATTTTGAAATTTGGAGGGAGTTATTTCTAAATAATAGTTACGTTTGTTTGGTAGTATTGGTTTTATGCCAATTCAACATTCATCATAATTGTTTCTTCAATTGCATCCCAAAGGCCGATTCTTTTTTCTAAAGCTAAAATCGAAACTTCCTCTACATCAGACCATTTTTGTGGGTCATTGCCACAAAGTTCTGTTATCATTTTCATCGCCATAGGGCCGTGTTCATCAGCATCTAATTCGATGTGTCTTTCAAAATAGTAAATCAATTTACTTAAATCAGTTTGGGGAAAATTTTCCTGAAAATTTTTCAGGATTGCGGTGAACATACTTGGAATCAAGTCCTCTCTTCCAAAAGTAAAGGCAGCGGCAATTTCGTGTGTTTTTCCTTCATCGATTACTCTGAAAGTGAAGTCTAAAAAGGCTTTAATGTTAGGATGTAGATTGCTTTTTTTGATGGCGACAAATACATTGTTAAGGGAATGGACTTCAGCTAAAAAATGTTCAATCCCATCAGTATTGGCACCACAAGCTTTCATGGCTTCAATATACATTTCGTAATGACTCTGATGACGTCCGTCTATGGTTAGATCGGTCTCTTCAGCCAAAACAATTTCGTTAATTAAATATCTTGTTTCTGGATTTTCGGTGGCAAACCATGGTGTAGTTGTGCAGGTTAATTTACCTTGTAAAGCTTTTAATAGAGACATGAAATCCCAAACTGCATAAACATGATTTTCTAAAAAAACATGCAGATCTTCAATTGTTTGTACTTTTTTATATAGGGAATGTTGTAACAAAGATTCTTTTTGGGGCTGAATCGTCTTGTTAATTGCTTCAATATTCATAGTGGTATTTTTTGATGTAAATATAAAAAAGCTTCTTGTTTCCAAGAAGCTTTTACTATCAATTTTATAAATACTTTTTAAGTACATGGCAAAAACTGAAATATTCTGATTTCTAGTAAATTAAATCCACTTAATAGAAATCTAGATAAATAATCCAGTCCGTATTTGAATACACTAACAGACCTTCTGCCGTGTTTTTTGATTTTTATCTTTTTAATTTTCTCATCAATAAAATCTCCAATTTTATAACACCAGAC